>NZ_JAXMJI010000092.1:0-29548 GCF_034376665.1 Allopontixanthobacter sp.
ACAAGCGGCGCGCCCGCTTATGACATCGGGCAGATACTCAAGGCCCTGCCGCATCGCTATCCGCTGTTGCTGGTGGACCGCGTCCAGTCGTTGACCATCGGCGAGGAAATCCACGCCATCAAGGCGGTCAGCTTCAACGAGCAGTTCTTCCAGGGGCATTTTCCGGGACGCCCGATCATGCCCGGTGTGCTCCAGATCGAGGCCATGGCGCAGGCCGCGGCGATCCTGGCGATCGAAACGCTCGACCTCGCCGGATCCGGCAAGCTGGTCTATTTCATGGCGATCGAGGAAGCGAAGTTCCGCAACCCGGTCGAACCCGGCTGCCTGCTCGACCTCCATGTCGGATTCGTGCAGAAACGCGCCCGGGTGTGCAAGTTCTGGGGCCGCGCGATGGTCGGCGACAAGATCGCCAGCGAAGTGAAGTTCACCGCCATGATTGCCGATCCTCCGGCGGAAGCGGCCTGAGGGCGATACTTTGCGGTTGTAATTTGCGGCGCACCACCCTAGAGGCGCGCCTTTCCAATTCATTGCCAGACCGGTCGGTACCGGTCACCTGCACGGAGACTTGAGCCATGAAGGCCGATACGCACCCCCAATACCATACCATCAACGTCAAAATGACCGATGGCACCGAATTCCAGACGCGCTCCACCTGGGGCACCGAAGGCGCCACCATGACGCTGGAAATCGATCCGACCAGCCACCCGGCCTGGACCGGCGGCAAGCAGCAGATCCAGGAAGGCGGCCGCGTCGCCCAGTTCAACAAGCGTTTCGGCGGGCTCACCCTCAAGAAGTGATTGTCAGTCCAATAACCCAGGCGGTCGTTCGATCGTTTTGAAAAAGGCGGCCAACAGGGCCGCCTTTTTTGGTTCCGGGGTCAGGCGCAGGCAATGCAGCGGGTCGCGATTGGCCGCACCTTCAGGCGCTCCAATCCGATTTCATCGCCGCATTTGGCGCAGGTGCCATAGGTGCCATTCTCGATCCTGAGCAGCGCCAGGCGGATTTGCTGGATTTCCTTGCGCAAGACTTCATCGACACCTTCAAGCGCCTCGTCATCGGCCAGATCGATCGCCTGATCTTCCCAATCCTTGTCCAGCGGGTGCCTGAGATCATCCTCGATCACTTCTGCCCGGTTGATGAGATCATTCAATCGCCCTCGCAATTGATCGGCCAGTTCGCTGTACTCGGTCATTTCTCATCCCCAAGGTTTCTCACGGTACCATTTGGTTATCACATATTTCAGGCCCTTGCGCACTTTCATGCCATGGTGGAGGGTGTTGGGGTTCACGCTGCCATCGGCCAGGCGGTTGTTCCAGCACAGCAATTTGCCCGTCTCAGGCCGGAAAATCTTGCCCAGCGCCTTGAAGCGGGTGCCGCCGCCGCTCGCCACCTCGCTCAGATAGACCATGAAGGTCCAGCTGCGCTGCCCGGCGACCGAGCAATAGGTATCGTAATCCCGTCCGCCGGGCGCGAAATAGTCGGTGTGCGGCTTGAATTCCTGGCCGACATCGTAACGCTGGCCCTGGACCGGCTCGCCGAACCGGGCTTCGATTCCGGACAAGGCAAGCAGTCGCCGCTCCAGTTCCTCAACCGCCGGTTCACCGGCATCGAGGTCGCAGGTTTCGCTGGTGCGGAAATAGTGGTCCCCGTTGTCGTCCGCGATGGTGGAGGGGCGGCGCCCGGCGTCGATCAATTCGATCAGCGCGCGGCAATGGCCCGGATCGAGAAAGCCCCGCAGCTGGAAGATTTCCAGCTTGCCCGACGGGATGCGCTGGACACCCGGCCAGCGGGTCAAATGTTCGGCGCTGGATTCGCAAGGCGCTTTCATCGCGAACAGTGATACCCGACCATCGCCGCCGGGCAAGCATTGTAATATTCTTACGCAAAATCGGCCCCCGCGCAGTTTTTGCTTCCCAAACCGGGGTAGCTATGCAACAGGCACGCCGCCTTGCCGGAAGCGACTTGACCGCCGCTTCTGCAAGCGTATCAGCCCCACTACATGGCACGCCGATCGGCTGGCCCTGGGGCATGTGGCGATCGTAGCTCAGTTGGTTAGAGCGCCGGTTTGTGGTACCGGAGGTCGGGGGTTCAAGACCCCTCGATCGCCCCATTTCCCCCGTTTTTGCACTGCGAAATCAGGTGCAGCAATCAAGTGCCGCAGTCACCGATGGTGGCGTGCGCGCCACAGCGGGACGGCGAGTGATGACGGCATTTTGGACCGAAGCGGATTTCGACGATCACGAGCTGGTTCAGCTGGTGCGGGACCGCGCGTCGGGCCTGACCGCGATCATTGCGCTGCATTCCACGCATCTCGGCCCCGGCGCTGGCGGAACCCGGTTCTGGCACTATCCTGACGGCAAGGATGCCCTGCGCGACGCGCTGCGCCTGTCCCGCGGGATGAGCTACAAGAACGCGATGGCCGGCCTTCCGATGGGCGGCGGCAAGGCCGTGATCCTGGCACCTGAAAATGGCGGCAAGACCCCGGAACTGCTGGCCGCTTTCGGCGATGCGGTGGAAGCGCTGCATGGCCGCTATGTCACTGCCGAGGATGTCGGGATCGCCGAAGCCGACATGGTCGCGGTTTCCCGCCGCACGAACTATGTCTCCGGACTTCCGGTAAAGGGCGCGGACTCTGCCGGCGGCGATCCCGGACCGTTCACCGCGATGGGTATCTTCCACGGCATCAAGGCGGCGGTGCGGCACAAATTGGGCAAGGATAGTCTCGCCGGAGTGCGGGTCGCGGTGCAGGGTACCGGCAGCGTCGGCGGCGGCGTGGCCCGGTTGCTGGCGCAGGAAGGTGCCCGGCTGGTGCTGTCCGATATCAACCAGGACCGCGCAGCGACGCTGGCCCGCGAGCTGGACGCCGAAACCGCCGCGCCCGACGCGATCATGGGCATCGCCTGCGATGTGTTCAGTCCCAACGCACTAGGCGCAATCCTCGACGACGAAGGTATTGCGCGGCTCGACGCGCCGATCGTCGCGGGCGGCGCCAACAACCAGCTGGCGCGCGCCGGCCACGGCCAGCAGCTGGCGGACCGCGGAATCCTGTATGCCCCCGATTACGTCATCAACGCGGGCGGCATCATCAGCGTGGCCCTGGAATATCTCGCCCGGCAGAACGGCCAGCCTTGCGACATCAATGAAGTCCGCAAGCGGCTGGTGCAGATACCCGGGCGGCTGGAAGAAATCTGGCAGCAATCGGACGCGACCGGTGTTTCATCCGATGTGGTTGCCGACCGAATGGCCCAGACGCTGATCGGGCGCTAAATCGGCTAATTTACGGTTGGTTTCGCTTGCGAGCCGGGGTCCGTCCTGCCAAAGCAGCGTCCAGACGGAACGCTTAACAATGCATGGCTTTGCTAACCCCAAGCGCTTTCTCGAAATCGCGCGCTGGCTTACCCCGACCCTGCTGATCAGCGGCCTGATCATCACGGCTGCGGCGCTCGGCTGGGGGTATTTCAAGGTCCCTCCCGACCGGCTGATGGGCGAAACCGTCCGGATTCTTTTCCTGCACGTGCCGTCCGCCTGGCTGGGGATGGGCGGCTGGACTGCGATTGCGATCTCCAGTCTGGTATTTCTTGTCTGGCGGCATCCGCTGGCCAGCCTGGCCGCGCGCGGTGCAGCGGTGCCGGGGTTGGTCTTTACCGTGATCTGCCTGGCCACCGGATCGATCTGGGGGCGCCCCACATGGGGCACCTGGTGGGTATGGGACGGCCGCTTGACATCGATGCTGGTGCTGATGTTCCTGTATATCGGCTATATCGCGCTGGCGCAGGCGGTTGCCCGCGATGGCGGATCCAGCCGGATTCCAGCGATCTTCGGGCTGGTCGGGGCCGTCAATATCCCGATCATCAACCGTTCGGTCGTATGGTGGCAATCGCTGCACCAGCCGCCCAGCATTACCATGGGCAAAAGCGCGATCGACAATGAATTTCTGATCCCGCTGCTGGTTGCCGTGCTCGGGTTCTCGCTGCTGTTCGGCGGCGTCGTGCTGGCCCGGATGCGGGCCTTGCTCGCGGAGGTGCAGACGGAAGCCCGGTTGCGCCGCAAGGCGCTGGGCGCGGAAACACTCGGGGCCGCCTGATGCGTGAAGGGCTGGACCAGCATCTGTTCGTGGTCGCCGCCTATGCAGTGGGCGTTGCGGCGATCCTGGCGCTGGTGGTGTGGAGTTGGCTAGCGATGCGCGCCGCGGAGAAGCGCCGCGATGAAGTGAGACGGAAATGACGACCGGACTGAAGGCCAAACACCAGCGATTGATCCTGATCGTGATCGCCCTGGTTGCGCTGGTCGGGGCGGGCCTGCTGGCCGCTTATGCGCTGCGCAACCAGGCGAGCTATTTTTATGTCCCGGCCCAGATGGTCGCCAATCCGCCCGCCCCCGGCGACGCCGTCAGGCTGGGCGGCATGGTGCAGGCGGGATCGCTGAAGACCGAAGCCGACGGCGTGACCTTCGCCTTCGTGGTGGGTGACGGCGAGGCGACCGTGCCGGTTCGCTTCGCCGGGATCCTGCCCGATCTGTTCATCGAAGGGTCGGGCGTGGTCGCGGAAGGGCGGCTGGACCCAGGCGGCACCTTCGTGGCCGACAATCTGCTCGCCAAGCATGACGAGAATTACATCCCGCGCGAGCTCGAGGAAATGACCGAACACCAGGCGCGCGAAGTGGTGGCGGAAACTGTTGCAGAACCATTGGACCCCGGCACATGATCGCTGAACTGGGGCTTGCGGCACTATGGCTCGCCGCTGCGCTGGCCGCGCTGCAACTCGTCGCCGGGGCGCTGGCGCAGCGGGAAGGCGGGGAAGAACTGGCTGCCCTCGTGCGGCCCGCCGCGATCGTGCAGGGCCTGCTGGCCGGATTTTCCTTCCTGATGCTGCTGGTGCTGTTCGCGCAGACCGACCTTTCGGTGAAGCTGGTGGCGATGAATTCGCATTCGGAAAAGCCGATGCTGTTCAAACTGTCGGGCGCGTTCGGCAATCACGAAGGTTCGATGCTGCTATGGATCACGGTGATGGCGCTGGCCGGTGCGTTGATCGCGGCGGTGGAGCGCCGCCTGCCTGAAAAGACCATGCTGGCGACGCTCGCCGCGCAGGCCTTTGTCGGCATCGGATTCTACGCGTTCCTGCTGCTCAGTTCCAACCCGTTCGAACGGTTGCCGCAGCCCGCTCTGGAAGGCATGGGCCTCAACCCGCTGCTGCAGGACATCGGCCTCGTGTTCCATCCGCCGACGCTCTACATCGGATATGTCGGGTTGTCGGTGGCGTTCAGTTTCGCGGTCGGGGCCTTGCTGACCAGGCAAGTCACCCCCGACTTTGCCCGCGCGATGCGGCCATGGGTGCTCGGCGCGTGGGTTTTCCTGACGCTGGGGATCACTGCGGGCAGTTACTGGGCCTATTACGAACTTGGCTGGGGCGGCTGGTGGTTCTGGGACCCGGTGGAAAACGCCAGCCTCATGCCGTGGCTGGCGGCGACCGCGCTGCTCCATTCCGCCAGCGTGCTGGCGTCGCGGGACGCACTAAGGGCGTGGACGATCATGCTCGGCGTGGTGGCATTCTCCATGTCGATGGTCGGGACGTTTCTTGTCCGGTCGGGCATCCTGACCAGCGTCCACGCCTTTGCCGTCGATCCGGAACGCGGCACCTTCATCCTCGGCCTGCTGGTGCTTTACATCGGCGGTGCGCTGCTGCTGTTTGCCCTGCGCGCGGGGACCGTGTCGGAAGGCGAGCGATTCTCCGCGACCAGCCGCGAAGGGGCGCTGGTGTTCAACAACGTGATGCTGAGCGCGATTCTGGGGATCGTGCTGGTCGGAACGCTGTACCCGCTGCTCACCGAGGCGTTCGACGTAAGGGTGTCGGTGGGGCCGCCCTATTTCAATCCGGTGGGGGCCATTTTCGTGGTGCCGATGCTGATCGTCATGGCAGTTGGCCCGCTGCTGCGCTGGCGCAAGGACAGCCTGACGCGGATCAGGGTGCCGCTGGCGATCATCGGCGCCGTCGCACTGGCCGCGCTGATTCTGGTGTCGCTGCTGACCGAGATCGCGATCCTGCCCTTGCTCGGGCTGGTCCTCGCGCTCGGCCTGGCGGTGGGCAGCTTCATGCCGATCCGCGGGCGCAAATTGCGGCTGTTGCCGATTTCCACCTGGGGGATGATGATCGCGCATTTCGGAATCGCCGTCGCCCTGTTCGGCATGGCCAGCGAAAGCGCCTTTTCCGAAGAGACGCTGGCCGCGGTCGATGTCGGGGGCAGCACCGAAGTCGGGCCGTGGACGGTCGTGCTCGCGGAAGTCCGGCCGACAGCTGGGCCAAACTGGACGGCGCTGGAGGGGCGGTTGCTGGTCAGCTACAAGGGCGGGACCGCCACGGAAGTGGACCCTCAGTCGCGCAATTTCTGGTCACCCGCGCAGGAAACCACCGAAAGCGCGCTGACCACCCGCTGGAACGGTCAGCTTTATTCGGTGATCGGCCGTCAGGTTGGTGAAGGCCGGTGGCAATTGCGGCTGTGGTGGAAGCCTTTCGTGCCCTTCATCTGGTATGGCGGGATGCTGATCGCACTTGGCGGATTGCTGGCGCTGATCGGGCGTTTGATGGCCGACCTGAAGCGCCGCAGCATCAAATCACGCGTCGCCGACCGGCGGGCGGAGGCGGCGCAATGATCCGCTGGACTCTGTGGGTGCCGCTGGGGCTGTTCCTGATGTTCATCGGGGTGGCGGCCTATCAGTTGACGCAGCCGAAGGACGAATTCATCGCCAGCACCATGATTGGCCAGCCGCTGCCCGAATTCGACTTGCCGCCCGCCAGCGCCGATCGCCCCGGCCTGTCGGCGCAGGCGCTGCGCGACGGCAAGCCGCGGTTGCTCAACGTCTGGGCCAGCTGGTGCATCCCCTGCATTGCGGAGGCCCCGCAACTCGAGGCTCTGCGGCGGCAGGGGGCGGATATCGTGGGCGTGGCAATCCGTGACCGGCCCGAGGATGTCGCACGGTTCCTGGCGAATTACGGCAACCCCTACAGCCGCATCGGGTCTGACGATTTGTCCGAACTGCAGCTGGCCATCGGTTCGTCCGGGGTTCCGGAAACCTTCGTGATCGATGGGCAGGGCAACATCCGCTACCAGCACATCGGCGACATAAGGGCCAGCAACGTGGCGGTATTGATGCGTGAACTGGAGGCGGCCAGATGATCGGTCTCAAAGCGATGTTCGCGCTTTTCGTCCTTGTTTTCGCCGCCACCACAATGCCCGCCGCGGCGCAGGATTCCATGCCGCCCGCGCCCTACGCCTACAACCAACTGGCCGATCCGCAGCAGGAAGCGAAGGCGCAGGATTTGATGGAAACGCTGCGCTGTCTCAAATGCCAGAGCCAGTCGATTGCCGATAGCGACGCCCCGATGGCGGGGGATATGCGCCATCAGGTGCGCACCCGCATCGCCGCCGGGGAAGAACCCGAAGCGATCCGTGCCTGGCTGGTCGCGCGCTACGGCGATTATGTCAGTTATGCACCCACGGTGAGCAAGACCACCTGGCCGCTGTTCGCGGTGCCCTTGCTGCTGGTGCTGGTGGCGGGGATCATCCTCTGGCGGCGATTGAGGGGACGTACATGATCTGGCTTCCGTTGATCGCACTCGCCTTGCTGGCGTTCGTGCTGGCTGCCTTCGTGGTCAAATTGCCGCGCAGCGGATGGGCGCTGTTCGGCGCTGCGCTGTTGTTCGGCCTGACCGGATATGCGTTGCAGGGATCCCCGGGCATGGCCGGGTCGCCGAGCACGCCGACGCCCGAAGCCAATGCCGGCAATATGGCGCTGGTCGAGGCGCGGCGGCAGATGTTCGATCCCGGCCGCCCGGCAAGCCGGTTCGTGACCGTGGCCGACGGATTTGCCCGGCGCGGCCAGTTCGAGGATGCAGCGGGGATCCTCAGCGGGGCTGTGTCGCAGAATTCGAACGACGGCGAAGCCTGGCTCGCACTGGCGAACGCGCTGGTCGAACACGCCGATGGTACGCTGACGCCCGCAGCGCTCTACGCTTATGGACAGGCGCAGGCGGTGCTGCCCAATCACCCCGGCCCTTCCTATTTCCTCGGCGTGGCTCTGATCCGGTCGGGCCGCCCGCTGGAAGCGCGGCAATTGTGGGCGCAAACGCTTGAACAGGCGCCCGCCGACGCGCCGTGGCGCGGGCAGATGGAAGAGCGCTTGGCACGGCTCGACGAGTTGCTGATGCAGGCCGTCCGCGAGTGAGACAGGTGCTGCGGGGCAGGCGGCAATCGGTTGCGGGTCCAAAGTGATGCTGCTAAGCGCCGCCACCGCCCTTTGCGCCGCTTGAAAGGCAGCCCAGCCATGCGACCTGAATTTCCATTTCAATGAGCGATACCGCAAATCATGAAATCCGGCCGCCGGTCGGAAAGGAAAGCGCCCACGGCTCCTCCATGACCAAGCTGGCGGTCGGTGCGGTCGGCATCGTGTTTGGCGACATCGGCACCAGCCCGCTTTACGCGTTTCGGGAAACCTTTGTCGGGCATCACCCGCTCGCGCTCGACCAACTGCACGTGTATGGTGTGGTCAGCCTGATATTCTGGTCAATGACGCTGGTGGTGTCGATCCAGTATGTGACAATCCTGCTCAACGCCGACAACAAGGGGCAGGGAGGCAGCCTGGCGCTTGTCGCGCTGATTTCGCGCCAGATCGGGAAAACCAAATACGGCTGGATGACCGTGCTGCTGGGGGTCCTGGCGACATCGCTGTTCTATGGGGACAGCATGATCACGCCGGCAATTTCGGTCCTTTCGGCGGTGGAGGGGCTGACCGTGGTCCAGGAAAGCCTTGCCCCGTTGGTGATTCCCATCTCACTGGCCCTGTTGGTTGGCCTTTTCATCTTGCAGGCCCGCGGGACCCAGAAAGTCGCGGCACTCTTCGCGCCGGTGATGATCGTTTACTTTACGGTGATCGCCGGGCTGGGCCTCGTGCAGATCGTGCAGAACCCCGGCATCCTGGCGGCGCTGAACCCGTGGTATGCCGTCCAGTTTTTCCTGACCGACGGAATGCTGGCGTTTCTCGCGCTCGGTTCGGTCGTCCTGGCGGTAACCGGTTCGGAGGCGCTGTATTCCGACATGGGCCATTTCGGACGCGGCCCGATGCGCCTGTCGTGGTTCGGCTTCGTCATGCCGTGCCTGCTGCTCAATTATTTCGGCCAGGGAGCGATGATCACCAGCCTCGATGCGGAATCCGCCGCGCGAGCGATCCAGAGCCCGTTCTACTTCCTCGCGCCCGAAATGTGGCGTCTGCCGCTGGTTTTCCTGGCCACCTTTGCCACTTTCATCGCCAGCCAGGCGGTCATCACCGGCGCATTCTCGATCACGCACCAGGCGATGCAGCTGGGTTTCATCCCGCGCCTGTCGATCCGGCATACGAGCGAGACGGAAGCCGGTCAGATCTACATTCCGGCGATGAACTGGGCGCTGATGATCGCCGTCATCATGCTGGTGCTGATGTTCCAGACCAGTTCGAGCCTTGCGTCCGCTTACGGCATTGCAGTGACGGGTGCGGTGACGATCGATACCCTGCTGATGGCGGTCCTGCTGGTCGGTGTGTGGAAATGGAAATGGTGGTATGCCGCGCCAGTGGTGCTGGTTTTCCTGATCGTGGACGGGGCCTATTTCGCGGCCAATATGATGAAGGTCGCCGATGGCGGCTGGTTCCCGCTGCTGATCGGCGCGATAGCCTTCACCTTGCTGACCACCTGGGCCCGCGGGCGCAAGCTGATGCGCGACCGGATGACCGAAGTGGCGCTGCCGATCGAGATATTCGCCAAATCGGCGCATAACAGCGCCACGCGCGTTTCCGGTACGGCGATCTTCATGGCCTCCAGCACCGGCGGGGTTCCTTCCGCGCTGCTGCACAATATCAAGCACAACAAGGTGCTGCACGAGCGGGTCGTGATCCTGACGGTGCAGATTGCCGAAATTCCCTATGTCGATCCGGAATGCCGGTATGAGATCCATGACCTCGGCGAAGGGTTCTTCCGCGCCGTGATCCATTACGGTTTCATGGAGGAAACCGACGTGCCCGCCGCACTGAAGCAGATGGAGATGTGCGGCGGCAAGTTCGACATGATGCAGACCAGCTTCTTCCTGTCGCGGCAGACGCTGCTGCCATCCGACAAGCCGGGAATGCCGATCTGGCGTGAGAAGATCTTCTCGTGGATGCTGCGCAATGCGGCGACCGCAATGGAGTTTTTCCGCTTGCCCACCAATCGGGTGGTCGAACTGGGCAGTCAGGTGAAAATCTGACTCATCCGACGGGCGGCGGATTCTGCTCTTCTTCCTCCACCCCTTCCGCGCCCAGACCATGCCTCAGCAGCATCGGGATCTGGGAAAAGGTGAACAGGAAGGTCAGCGGCATGAACACCCAGAACTTCGCCCACAGCCAGCTTTCGAAACTGGCGAAAGCGACGATGCCTTCGTTGAGTACGGCGAGGAACAGGAAGAATATCCCCCAGTTGCGCGACAGGATCAGCCAGCCTTCGTCCGACAATCCCTCGAACGCGGCTTCGAGCAGGATTTTGAGCACGGCGCGGCCTATCCACCAGCCGATCAGCAGAGCGGCGCCGAAAACTACGTAAACCGCCGTCGGCTTCGCCTGAATCCATCGCTGATCGCCGGAGTAGATGGTTATGCCGCCGAACACGATGATCAGGCCAGTGGACAGCCACAGCATCGGCGAGACCTTGCCCAACCGCCATTTCGACACCGCGAGCGCGATGATCGCTGCGACCATGAAGGCAGCGGTGCCTTTGATCGTGGCGGCAATCTGGCCCGCGAGGTTCTCCCCATCGGGTTTCGACCACAGATAGACGCCGAGGAACACCAGCAGCGGGCCGTAATCGACGGCCACGTTCAGCCAACCGGAACCCTGGTTCTTTTTCCGGGGTGCAGGGGAATAGGGAGACTTCTCGGACATCAGGCAATTCCTGCAATGACTTTGGCGACCAGGTCGGGATCGAAGGGCCGCAGATCGTCGATTTTCTCGCCCACGCCGATGGCGTGGATCGGCAGGCCGTATTGCTGCGCCGCCGCGACCAGCACGCCGCCGCGCGCGGTACCGTCCAGCTTGGTCATGATCAGCCCCGTAACCCCCGCCACCTGTTTAAAGATTTCGATCTGCGACAGCGCGTTCTGGCCGTTGGTCGCGTCCAGCACCAGCACCACGTCGTGCGGTGCCTCGGGATTGAGACGGCCGAGCACGCGGCGGATCTTTTCCAGCTCGTCCATCAGCTCGCGCTTGTTCTGAAGCCGGCCGGCAGTATCGACTATCAGCGCGTCGATGCCCTGGACGGTCGCCGCCTTCACCGCGTCGAACACGATACTGGCGGGATCGCCGCCTTCCGGCCCGCGGATCAGCGGCACGTTAATCCGCTCGGCCCAGGTGGCCAGCTGACCGATCGCGGCGGCGCGGAATGTATCCCCGGCGGCCAGCATGACGCCGTAATCGTCTTCCTGGAACAGATGCGCGAGCTTGGCGATGGTGGTGGTCTTGCCGCTGCCGTTGACGCCGATAACCAGGATCACCTGAGGGCGGGGGAAGGCGGTAATTTCCAGCGGAATGGCGACGGGACGCAGAATTTCGGCAATTTCTTCCGCGACCGCCTCTTTTAGCTCCCGCTCGGTGATGTTCAGGCCGAAGCGCTTGTCCGACAGGCTGGCGCGGATGCGCGCCGCCGCCGCTGGGCCGAGATCGGACACGATCAGCGCGTCCTCGAGATTGTCGAGCGTCGCATCGTCCAGCCGGGCCGTGCCGACCACGCCGGAAAGGTTGCTCGACAGCCGTTCGGATGTCTTGCGGAAGCCGCCGAAGACCCGTTCCTTCCAGCTTGTTTCGCTCATCGCAGCAGACCCTTTTCATGCGCGACCGGGGTAACGGTCACAACCGCGCCGGGTGCCGCGCCGTCGGGGACGGCAACCCGCGCGAAATCGGGCGCATGGCCGGTTCCGTCACGCTCCGCAAGGACCTGCAGCGGCTTGCCGATATGCGAGTCGAGCCAGCGTTCCCGGCGCTGGATCACTCGTCCGCGCAAGTCGGCGGCGCGCTGCTTGATGACCGGTGCCGCAACTTGCGGCATCCGGGCTGCAGGCGTGCCGGGGCGGGGCGAATAGGGGAAGATATGGCCGTGAACGATATCCAGCTCCTCGATGATCGACAGATTGGCGGCGTGCATGGTCTCGTCCTCGGTCGGGAAGCCCGCGATCAGATCCGCACCGATGGCTAGGTCCGGTCGGCGTTGGCGCAGCCGGTCCACCAGTTCCGCAGCGTCGCGCCGGGAATGCCGCCGCTTCATGCGCTTCAGGATCAGGTCGTGACCGTGCTGCAGCGACAGATGGAGATGCGGCATCACGCGGGGTTCGGACGCGAACAGTTCGAACAGCAGCGGGTCGATCTCGATCCCGTCGAGCGAGGACATTCGGACGCGGGGCAATTGGGGAAATTCCTCGAGAATCGCCAGCACCAGCTGGCCCAGCTGCGGTTTGCCCGGCAGGTCCTGGCCCCAGCTTGTCACATCGACTCCGGTCAGGACGATTTCCGCCGCGCCGAAGTCCATGCAGCGCCCGACTTCCTGCAGCACCTCGGCAATCGTCAGCGACCGGCTCGGCCCGCGCCCCTGCGGAATGACGCAGAATGTGCAGGCGTGATCGCAGCCGTTCTGCACCGCCACGAAACCGCGGCTATGGCCGGAGGGAACCGGCGGCGCGGCGGCGGGGACGTTCCACGCCCGCGCGTCCAGCTTGTCGGCATTCGCAATCAATCCGTCGACTTCGGGCATGGCCGACAGCTGTTCGCGTTCGATATCCGCCGCGCAGCCGGTAACCAGCAGCCGCGCGCCGGGCTGTTCCCTCCGGGCGCGGCGGATCGCCTGGCGGGTATGGCGCACAGCCTCCGCCGTGACGGCGCAGCTGTTGACCACCACCAGCCCGGTTTCGCCTGCCAGCATCGCGCGGATGCGCTCGCCTTCCGCGAGATTGAGCCGGCATCCCAGGGTAATCACGTCAGCGGGCTTCATGCGTAATCGCCCCAGTCAAACGTTCCGCGAAAGGATTCGCTGGCCGGACCGGTCATAATGATCCTGCCCGCCTCGTTCCATTCGACGGTCAGCGCGCCGCCCGGGAGCGCTACGCGGGTCTCGCGCCCGACAAGCCCCCGCCGCATCGCCGCGATTGCCGTGGCGCAGGCACCGGTGCCGCAGGCGCGGGTCAGGCCGGCGCCGCGTTCCCATACGCGCAGGCGGATCGCTTCGGGGCTTTCGATCGTGGCGACATTGACGTTGATCCCGGCGGGGAACAGCGGATCGGTTTCAATCTGCGGCCCGAGTCGGTCCAGCGGCACGGCGTCGCAATCCTCGACGAAGAACACCACGTGCGGATTGCCGACATTGACGCTGGCGGGCTGATCCAGCCCCTCCCACGCCACCGGCATGTTCAACGTGTCCATCGCATAGGCGAGCGGGATGGCTTCCCATTCGAATTCGGGTGTACCCATGTCGATCCGGGCACCGTGGCCGACGGGTTCGATATGGATGATTCCGCCGCCGGTTTCGACCGCAGCCTTCGCCCCGTGAAGCAAGGCAACCGCGCGCGAGGCGTTCCCGCAGGCTTCGACCTCGCCGCCGTCGGCGTTGAAGATGCGCATCGCGAAATCGGCCACATCCGAGGATTGCAGCAGGATCACCTGGTCGCATCCTATCCCGGTATGCCGGTCGGCCAGGGCAGCGGCCACCGCGTTGCTGATCGGCGGCAAGGGATCGGCGCGCGCGTCCAGCACGACGAAATCATTGCCGAGGCCGTGCATCTTGATGAATGGAACACGCATGATCAGGCGCATCTATGCGTCCGCAGCGGGATCGTCCAGTTTTGCCTTCGGGCCAGCCGGAAAGCCGGGTTAGGCAGTCAGGCGCCGCTGCCGCCCGCCTTGAGCTGCGGTTCGGCACCAGCAGCCTCTTGCCCGGCGGACTCGCGCGGCTGCGCTGGAACGGTTGCGGCGTTCGCCCGATAGCGACCGAGAGTCGCCAATCTGTGCTTCACTTCGGAAGCGGTTTCCGGCAGCCCGTAGTGATAACCCTGACCCTTGAGCGGCCCCATGGTCTTGAGCAATTCGAGGGTTTCCTCATCTTCGATACCTTCGGCGGTAATCGGGATCGAGAAGCCGTCACCAAGCGAAATGATAGCGTCGATGATCTTGGTGCCCGGTTCGCGCTTGCCGCGCGCCAGATCACCCACGAAACTGCGATCGATCTTCAGCCGGTCGAACGGCAGCGACTGCAGCTGCGAAAGACTGGAATAGCCGGTGCCGAAATCGTCCAGGCTGATCCGGATTCCCTGGTTTCTCAGGCTGGTGATCATCGAACGGACGAGGGCGAGATTCTCGTGCAGGCAGGATTCGGTGATTTCGATCTCGAGCCGCTGGGCAGGGAAATTGTGCTTCACCAGCAATTTCAGCATTTTCTGGGCAAACCACGGATCCCGCAGCTGGACCGGCGAGATGTTGACCGACAGGGTAATCCTGGGGTCCCATTGACCGGCATCCACCAGCGCCTGTTCGATCAACTGACCGGACAAGTCCCCGATCGCGCCCATTTCTTCCGCAACGGGAATGAATATGTCGGGGTTTACGACGCCAAGTTCCGGCGAATTCCACCGCGCGAGCATTTCGAAGCCGGCGATCTCTCCGGTGTGGAGATCGATCTGCTGTTCGTAATAGGGCACGAATTCGCCATTGTTCAGGCCCCGGCGAATGCCCGCCTCCAATTCGTTACGCAGCTTCAGTTGGTATTCCATATCGGATTCGAACCAGAAATAGCGGTTCCGGCCCTGTTTCTTGGCATGATACATGGCGATATCGGCGTAATGGAGAAGGCATTCCGCATCCAGCGGCCCAATCGCCGGATCGGAGCTGGTTTCGGTGGTGGAAATACCCGCGGAAATGGTGATTTCCACTTTCTGATCTCCGCTCGAAATCGGCTGGGACACGGTTTCGATCAGCCGTTCGACGAGTTGATCGACGCGGTCGCGGTTGGAATTCTCGAAACTGATGACGCAGGCGAATTCATCCCCGCCCAGGCGCGCCAGAAGGCTTCCGGGAGGCAGCATGCTCTGCATCCGCTGAGCCGTGGTTTTCAAAACCAGATCGCCCACCTGATGGCCGTTGCAATCGTTGATCTGTTTAAAATTATCCAGATCGAACATGATAAAGGCGGTTAGATTTCCCGTCTGTTTCGCCTGTTCGATCAATGCATCCGTTTCCGGCGTGATGCTCCGGCGGTTCAGGCAATTGGTGAGCACGTCGGTTTCGGCCAACAGCCGGGCGCTTTCCTCCGCCTTCCGATGGTGATCCAGTTCTTGCAGCAATTCGCTGTAGCGGCGCCAGCCGAAGATGATCAGGGCAATGTTGAGCAGGAGCGCGTTGACCAGCATTGTATCCGGCCCCGGCCCGGTGCCTGCCCAGTTCTTGACAACCTCCGGCAGTACCGCACCACCGATCCCGACGAACATCAGGATTGCGGCAGCAGAAATGCCCAGCGCAACGAAATCCCGCCCGGCGGTATTCTGCGTGGCTTTCCGAAGGGCAGTCTGTTCGGTCATCTCTCTCGCAACTTCCGTACTGCTCGCAGCAAGGTTATTTGGCTTCTGGACATCGATGCTCGTTTGATAGCTGCAGCTGCTAAAGATCGGGTTAATGTCTTGCGGGGACAGGGCAATCCGCTGTGATCGCGCCGCCGCGGACGCACTTCGGCTTAGGCAGTAGCCGTGCGCGCGATAGGCCGCTATCGCCCCAGAACCCGACCGATTAATGGAGTGCTTGAATGCCGCGTTACTGGCTGATGAAATCCGAACCCGATGTCTATGGCTGGGACGATCTGGTTGCAGAGGGCGAGGGCACCTGGGACGGTGTGCGCAATCACCGGGCCAAGAACAATCTGGCGGCGATGGAAGTCGGTGATCCGGTGTTCTTCTATCATTCGAATATCGGGCTGGAGATCGTCGGGATTGCCGAGGTGAGCGAGGCGGGCCTGACCGATCCGACCGACCCGGAAGGCAAATGGGCTGCGGTCAGGATCGTCCCCAAAACCCGCCTGCCCAAACCCGTCACCTTGAAGCAGGTGAAGGCCGAACCGCAGCTGGCCGAGATGGAGCTGGTCAAGCTGATGCGCCTGTCCGTCAGCGAAGTCCGACCCGAGGAATGGGCGACCGTGCTGTCGATGGCCGGAGCCTGATTCCAGCTGTCCCTCGGCGCGCAGCCGCTTGCTGAACAAACAGGATTAATGTCCCGTCTTGCGACGGCGCAATAATCCTCCGCGCAACATGGTTAGAATCGGGTTAAGGATGGGTCATGCGAAAGACTCTTGTCCTGACCGACGAATCGGCCCGCCACCCATTCCTGGCAAGTTTGCCGCCGCATGTCCGGAAAGGGGTCATACCCGCACCGGCGCGATCAGGTTGGGTGATAGACCGCGACGACGTGCGCGGCTTTTTCGGCGCCTATATCGCCTGTCTGCTGGCGGTGCTGATCTTCATCGCCTGATCGCGCCCGACCCGGTCAGGCGGGCAGGGCCTTCAGTTCGGACTTGAACAACAGCCGCCCCAGCCATGCCGACACCAGGCACATCGCGGCGCTCAGCAACAATTGGTCGGTTACATCCACGCCCGCCATGCTCAGGCCAATCGCGAGGAGCGAGCCGACCACCATTGCGCCGGAATTCACGATATTGTTGGCGGCGATCGTCCGGGCGGTCTGCGATTTTTCCACAAAGGTGGTCAGGAACGCATACAGTGGCACCACGAACATCCCTCCGGCCACGGCAATGCCGAGCAGGGACAGCAGCAGCGGCACAGCGAGCGGCTGGACGACAAAGGTGCCGACATCCATCAATCCGTCTTCGGGATGGGGAACCCAGCTGCGGCAGACAAAATAAAACGCGACCACGAAGACACCCATCGCGATTACCGATACCGGCGAATACCGTGCCGAGACGGTGCCCTTGAGCAGGGCGTTGATCGACACCGAGCCGATGGCGACGCCAATGGAGAAGATCACCAGAAAAAGGCTGGCCACTTCCTTGCTGGCGGTCAGGACGTTCTTGGCCAGCGGCGGGAACTGGATGAACAGCACCGCGCCGATGGTCCAGAAAAAGCTGATCGCCAGGATCGCCAGGAACACGCGGCGATCGTCCATGGTCTTGCGGATCAGTTGCCGCGACGAGCGCCACAAATTCCAGTCGAGCGGTTCGGCCGCGATTACCGGCGGTGCGGGCGGCACCTGGCGGCCCGAAATATAGCCCACCACGGCAGTGAGAACGACGGCCACCGCGGCCCATTCCACAGCGATCCAGCCGGCCAGAATCGTGCCGAACAGGATCGCGATATAGGTTCCGGCCTCGACCAGGCCGGTCCCGGCGAGGACTTCGTCACGATGCAGGTGCTGGGGCAGGATCGCGTATTTGATCGGGCCGAAGAACGTCGAATGCACCCCCATGGCAAACAGCGCTGCCAGCATCAGGGGGATGGAAAACTCCGCAAGTGCGCCGCCTTGCCACGCCAGGAACAGCCCGCCGCCGCCGACGATCATGATCAGGATCTCGCAGAATTTCACGATCCGGATGATCGCGGCCTTGTCCCGCATATCCGCCAATTGCCCGGCAAGGGCGGACAGCAGGAAAAACGGCAGGATGAACAAGCCTGAGGCGATGGCGCTGAACTGTGCTTCTGCTTCCTGCGAATTGTAGATGCTGTAGACCACGAACAGCACCATGGCGTTCTTGTAGAGATTGTCGTTGAAGGCACCGAGGAGTTGAGTAACGAAGAGCGGCACGAAGCGCCGGCTGCGCAGCAGATGCGTTGTCGTGGTCATAGATTTCTGTCGCCGCTCCCAGCACCGTCCCCGAATTGCAGACGCTCTATAGCAATGCATTAGGGGAACAAGGGCAAAGGCATTTGTTCAGCGAAGCTTTGCCGCAGCCATTTTGCGCGCTAGAGCGGACAGGATGATGACGCTGCCCAATCTGCTGACGCTGTCACGGATCGTGACAATCCCGCTGCTGGCCTTCCTGCTGTGGTGGCCCCAATGGCAGCTGGGGTATGCGCTGGCCTTTGGACTGTACTGCCTGATGGGCATCACCGATTATTTCGACGGCTATCTTGCGCGGTCGAACGGGACGGTTTCGAAACTGGGCCAGTTCCTCGATCCGATCGCGGACAAGCTGATGATCGCCGCTGTAATCCTGGTGCTCACCGCGCAGGGGTATCTTCGCGGGCCCTATGTGGGCGACATGCATGTGATCGCCGGACTGATCATCCTGATGCGCGAGATTGCCGTATCGGGCTTGCGCGAATTTCTCGGCAGCCTCCAGATATCGGTGCCGGTGACCAGACTGGCGAAATGGAAGACCGCGCTGCAACTGGTCGCCCTGGGCGGTCTGATCCTGGGCGGTGCAGTTCAAGGTCCGCCATGCGTCACACTTGCCGATGCGTGCCTGACCCCGGCCGAAAACTGGATCCACATTGCCAGTCTGACCGCGTTGTGGGCCGCTGCGATCCTCACCCTGATCACGGGTTGGGATTATTTGCGCGTCGGTCTGAAACATATGGACTGACGCCGCGGTGCCCCTGTTCAGCCGGCGCGCAGTTCCTCGGCGAGCAGCTTGAATTCCGCTGCGCGCGGGGAATTCTTGCGCCAGATCAGCGCAATCTCGCGGCTGGCGTTTGCCGTGTCGAGCGGGCGCGCGACCACGTCGGTGTTGTTCAGGATGCCGGCGTCGAGCGCCATCTGCGGCAACATGGTCAGCCCCAGGCCATTGTCCACCATCTGCACCAGCGTGTGGAGGCTGGTGCCGATCATCGCTGCGTTGGAACGCAGTTCCGGGCGGTTGCAGGCCGCGAGCGCGTGCGCTTTCAGGCAGTGGCCATCTTCCAGCAGCAGCAGGCGGCCTTCGTCGATCATTTCCGGCGGAATGACCGCCGGCGGATCGCGCGGGTCGTTCTTCGGAAAGGCGACGAACAGCCGGTCGTTGGAAATATGTTCGTAATCGACGTCACCGGTGGGGAAGGGCAGCGCGAGCAGCACGCAGTCGACACGTCCGTGATTGAGCGATTCGACCGCTGCATCGCTGGTTTCCTCCCGCAGGAACAGCTGCAATTGCGGCCGTTCGCGGCGCAGGCGGGGCAGCATCTTGGGCAGCAGGAACGGGGCAATGGTGGGAATGACGCTCATCCGCAATTCGCCCGACAGCGGCTTGCCCGACGCCTGCACGAGGTCGGACAGCTCCTCCGCCTCGCGCAGCAGCCGGTGCGCTTTCGCGACCACGGTCTCGCCCAGGGGGGTGAAGCGGACGACGCGGCGGCTGCGTTCCACCAGCGTCACGCCGAGCAGCGATTCCAGCTCGCGGATTCCGGCCGACAGGGTGGATTGGGAAACGAAACTCGCCTCCGCCGCGCGGCCGAAATGCCCGTGTTCGTGCAGCGAGACCAGATACTGCAATTGCTTGATCGTCGGGAGGTACGTGCTCATTCGGCGGCGTGCTGTGCCGGCAACGGTTCGTCGTCACCCGGCTGAGGTTCGGATCCGGCTCCGTCGCTGTCTGCCTCTCCCTCGCCAGAAGCGTTGCCGAGATGCGTCATGACCATTTTGCCGTCCTTGACGGTAAATGCCATCCGCCCTTCCACCAGCTCCAGTGCTTCCTTGCCGAACACTTCATACCGCCAGCCCTCGAGAATGGGGAGCTTGCGAACCCCGGCCGCGAGCGCTTCCAACTCGTCGGACTTGGTCAGCAGGCGCGAGGCAATATCGATTTCCCGGCAGCGGACCTTGAGCAGCAGCTTGAGGAGGTCGGCAACCAGCGCGCCTTCCTTGCCCAGCGGCGCACCGCGACCGACTTTCTCCGGCAATTCGTGCTTCGGCAGCGGTTCGGCGGTTTCCAGAACATTCATCAGCCGTTTGCCGATGTCGTTGTCCTTCCAGGAATTCGACAAGCCGCGCACCTTCGCGAGGTCAGCCTGATTTTTCGGCGGGTGTCCTGCCAGATCGGCCAGAGTTTCGTCACGCATGATCCGCCCGCGGGGGATGTTCTTGTGCTTCGCCTCGTTTTCGCGCCACGCGGCGATCGCTTTCAGGCGGCCGAGCACAATCGGATTGCGGCCGGCCTGGCGGATCCGCAGCCACGCCTTGTCGCCGTCCGCAGCATAATTCGCCGGATCGGCGAGCTTTTCCATTTCGGCATTCAGCCACGCACCGCGCCCGGTCTTGATCAGCTTCTTGAGCAGCTTGGGAAAAATGTCGGACAGAAAGGTGACATCCCCGATGGCGTATTCGATTTGCCGTTCGGTCAGCGGGCGGCGGCCCCAGTCGGTAAACCGTGCACCCTTGTCCACCGTGATGCCGAGCCAGCTTTCGACCATGTTGGCATAGCCGATCTGTTCGGACTGGCTGATCGCCATCATCGCGATCTGCGTGTCGAAGATCGGATGCGGGGTCTTGCCGGTCAGATTGTAGATGATTTCCACATCCTGGCCGCCTGCGTGAAAGACCTTGAGCACATCTTCATTGTTGCACATCAGCTCGAGCAGGCTGGTCAGGTCGATGCCGTCCGCCATCGGATCGATCGCCGCGGCTTCGTGTTCGTTGGCGATCTGGACCAGGCACAATTCGGGCCAATAGGTATTCTCGCGCATGAATTCGGTATCGACGGAGACGAATTCGGATTTGGCGAGGCGGGCGCACAGTTCATCGAGGGCGCCGGTGGTGGTAATCAAATCATGTATTTTCATAGCGTTTTTCTTTATGCGGGCGGAGTACCGCCCTCGGGCATGATGCCCAGTTACATCGAAGCGTTGCCGCACAGCTTGACAAAGCCACGCGGTTCCCCTGTTAGCCCGCGCATCCGCACGGGGTGCGCAGCGCTCCGACTGCTTGCCGGTTGTCGCGGCGCACATAGCGCCATAGCCGCAAATTTGGAAAGATATTAGATGCACGCCTATCGTACCCACAATTGCGCGGCTTTACGCACAGAAAATGTCGGTGAAACCGTCCGCCTGTCCGGCTGGATTCACCGCAAGCGGGATCACGGCGGGGTGCTGTTCGCCGATCTGCGCGATCATTACGGCCTGACGCAGATTGTCGTGGACGAAGATTCGCCCGCGCTGGCGGTGCTCGACGGGCTGCGGGTGGAAAGCGTCGTCACCATCGATGGCGAAGTGAAGGCGCGCAGCGAAGGGACCGTGAACGCGAACCTGCCGACTGGTGGGATCGAAGTCTACGCCCGCTGCGTCACGATCCAGAGCCGCGCCGAGGAATTGCCGATGCCGGTCGCGGGCGAACAGGAATATCCGGAGGAAATCCGCCTCAAGAACCGCTTCCTCGATCTGCGCCGCGACAGTGTCCATGCCAACATCATGCTGCGCAGCAACGTGATCGCCTCGCTCCGCCGCCGGATGGTCGAACAGGGCTTTACCGAAATCCAGACCCCGATCCTGTCCGCCTCGAGCCCCGAAGGCGCGCGCGATTTCCTGGTGCCCAGCCGGATGCACAACGGTAAATTCTATGCGCTGCCGCAGGCGCCGCAGATGTTCAAACAGCTGCTGATGGTCAGCGGTTTCGACCGCTATTTCCAGATTGCCCCGTGTTTTCGTGACGAGGATCTGCGAGCCGACCGCAGCCTGGAATTCTACCAGCTCGACCTGGAAATGAGTTTCGTGACGCAGGACGATGTCTTCGCGGCGCTGGAACCGGTGCTGGGCGGCGTGTTCGAGGAATTCTCCGGCGGCAAGACCGTAACCCCGTCAGGCAGTTTTCCGCGCATCCCTTACCGGGAATCGATGCTTAAATACGGCACCGACAAGCCCGATTTGCGCAACCCGCTGGTTATCTCCGACGTGTCCGCGCATTTCGAGAAATCGGGCTTCGGCCTGTTCGAAACCATTGTCGGCAGCGGCGGCATCGTCCGCGTGATCCCTGCGCCAAACACGTATGAAAAGAGCCGCAAGTTCTTCGACGACATGAACAATTGGGCACGCGGCGAAGGTTTCGCGGGTCTGGGCTATGTCACCCGCAAGGGCGGCGAGTTCGGCGGCCCGATCGCCAAGAACCACGGCCCCGACCTGATGGCGCGGCTGTACGACGCGCTGTGTCTGGGCGAGAATGACGGATTGTTCTTCGCTGCGGGCAAGGAAAAGGACGCGGTCAAACTGGCCGGTGCCGCCCGCACCCGCGTGGCCGAGGAACTGGGTCTGATCGAGCAAGGCTGCTTCAAATTCTGCTGGATTGTCGATTTCCCGATGTTCGAATATGACGAGGACGCGAAGAAGGTCGATTTCAGCCACAACCCGTTCTCCATGCCGCAGGGCGAGATGGAGGCGCTGAAAACGCAGGACCCGCTGGATATCCTGGCGTGGCAGTATGATATCGTCTGCAACGGCTACGAGCTTTCGTCCGGTGCGATCCGGAACCACCGGCCCGATATCATGTACAAGGCGTTCGAGATTGCCGGCTATTCGCAGGCCGACGTGGACGCGAATTTCTCCGGCATGATCAACGCGTTCAAATATGGCGCGCCGCCGCATGGCGGTTCCGCACCGGGGATCGACCGGATCGTGATGCTGCTGGCGGACGAACCCAACATCCGTGAGGTGATCGCCTTCCCGCTCAACCAGAAGGGCGAGGATCTGATGATGGGCGCACCCAGCACCGTCACCGCGGCGCAGCTGAAGGAACTGGCGATCCGGATCGTCGAACCGCCCAAGGCAGTGTCCGCAGAAAAGCCTGCAGAAACCGCCTGATAATTGTTGGGCCGCACACTAGTTTTACGCATCCCCTTGCCAGCCCGCGTCCGGTTCATTAGGGCGACAGGAAAGCTTCAACCCCCAATTCGAGAGGGAAAATATGTCCGATACTGCTGATCGCGTTTCCAAGATTGTTGTCGAACACCTCGGTGTCGAGGCCGACAAGGTCACTCAGGAAGCCAGCTTCATCGATGATCTGGGCGCAGACAGTCTCGACATCGTCGAACTCGTGATGGCGTTCGAGGAAGAATTCGGTGTCGAAATCCCCGACGATGCGGCGGAAAAGATCACGACCGTTGGTGACGCGACCAAATACATCGAAGAGCACAAGGGCTGATTGCCCGCCCGCCACGCTCGTCCGACGCCAGTTTTCGGGCGGTCGGCGGGGAACTGACAGGCTCGACCCCCATTAAGGGGCCGGGCCTGTTGTATTTCTGGACCGTCAGGTTTTTGGGCCAGCATTTTGGGAGATTTTCATGCGCCGTGTGGTGATAACCGGACTGGGTCTCGTCACTCCTTTGGGCGGCGATGTCGAAACGACCTGGGCAAACATACTTGCTTCGAAAAGCGGCGCGGGGCGCATCACGCGGTTCGACGCCTCCGACCAGAAATGCCAGATCGCCTGCGAAGTAAAACCGGCGGACCATGAATATGGGTTCGATCCGGACAAGCGGGTGGATCACAAGGTCCAGCGCCAGGTCGATCCGTTCATCATCTACGGCATCGATGCTGCCGGACAGGCGCTCGAAGACGCAGGGCTTGAGGATATGTCGCAGGAATTGCGCGAGCGAACCGGCTGTTCGATCGGTTCGGGAATCGGCGGACTGCCGGGTATCGAAAGCGAATCCCTGGTGCTGCACGAACGCGGCCCCGGCCGGGTCAGTCCGCATTTCGTCCACGGCCGCCTGATCAACCTGATCTCCGGACAGGTATCGATCAAATACGGTCTGATGGGCCCCAACCACGCGGTCGTGACCGCCTGTTCCACCGGCGCACACTCGATCGGTGACGCCGCGCGGATGATCCGCGAAGACGACGCCGATATCATGCTGGCGGGCGGTGCGGAGGGGACGATCTGCCCGCTCGGCGTGGCCGGTTTCGCACAGGCCCGTGCGCTCAACATGTCCTGCAACGACCGCCCCGAACAGGCGAGCCGTCCGTATGACAAGGATCGCGACGGGTTCGTGATGGGCGAAGGCGCGGGCGTGGTCGTGCTAGAGGAATACGAACACGCCAAGGCGCGCGGCGCGAAGATCTATGCCGAAGTGGTGGGATACGGAATGTCGGGCGATGCGCACCACGTCACCGCACCCCATCCGGAAGGCAGGGGCGCGGAACTGGCGATGCGGATGGCGCTGCGCAAGGCGGGGCTGGAACCCTCGGAAATCGATTACATCAACGCCCACGGCACCTCGACCATGGCCGACACGATCGAACTGGCCGCGGCGATGCGCGTATTCGGCAGCGACCTGTCGGGCGCTTCCATGTCGAGCACCAAATCCGCAATCGGGCATCTGCTGGGCGGGGCGGGGGCAGTCGAATCGATCTTCTGCATCCTCGCCATCCGCGACCAGATCGTGCCGCCCACGCTGAACCTCGACAATCCTGATGAAGGCACCGAAGGCGTCGATCTGGTGCCGCACACGCCGCGCAAGCGGGTGGTCAATGCGGTGCTGAACAACAGCTTCGGTTTCGGCGGCACCAACGCCAGCCTGGTGATGAAGAAAGTCGACTAACATGATGCGCCGCGGCTGTCTGTTTCTGGCCGCGCTAGGTGTGTTGGCGCTCATCGCTGCCGGGATATTCGCATCCGGTTGGTACGGTTCGGCGAATATCGAGGAAGACACGCCCTTTGTGGTGCCCTCCGGATCCTCGCTGACCAGCGTGGCGCAAAAGCTCGAGGAAGAAGGCGTGATCGCATCCGCCGACGGGTTCCTGCTGCGGGCGAAGATTTTGGGCGGCGGCGCGCCGATCCAGGCGGGAGAATTCCTGCTGCCCGCCGGTGCCAGCCCGGCGAATATCCTCGAGGCGTTCCAGAGCGGCGATGTGATCCGCCGGTTCATCACCATCCCCGAAGGAATGCCGTCGATCATGGTCCATGAACGGCTGATGGCGCAGCCGCTGCTGACGGGCAGTGTGCCGGTACCGGCAGAAGGTTCGGTGCTGCCCGACACCTATGATTTCGAACGGGGGGAAAGCCGTGCTGCGGTGCTGCAGCGGATGCAGGCGGCGATGGGCAAAACACTCGCCGAACTTTGGGACAAGCGCGCGCCGGGCATCGCGGTCGACTCGCCGAAGGAAGCGGTCACCCTCGCGTCGATCGTGGAGAAGGAAACCGGCAAGCCGTCCGAACGCAGGATGGTCGCCGGCCTCTATTCCAACCGGGTGAAGGCGGGGATGATGCTGCAGGCGGACCCGACCATCATCTATCCGATTACCAAGGGCAAGCCGCTCGGCCGCCGCATCCGGCAGTCGGAAATTTCCGCGGTGAACGGCTACAACACCTACACCATGACCGGGTTGCCGGACGGCCCGATTACCAACCCGGGACGCGAGTCCATCGCCGCGGTGCTGAACCCGGCGAAAACCAGCGCATTGTACATGGTGGCGGACGGGACAGGCGGCCATGTGTTCGGCGACACGCTGGACGAACACAACGCCAATGTCGAAAAATGGTATGCGCTGCGCCGCCAGCGCGGCGAGATGTGAGCGCGGAGGCCGGTACCGCTCCGTTCATCGTGACGGCGCTGCTGCCGCCCGAACTTGCCCGCTGGGCGACCGACCTGCGCACCGCGCACTTCCCGCCGGAACGCAATTTCCTGAAAGCGCATGTCACGCTGTTCCACGCGCTGCCGTATTTTTGCGGAGACGAGGCCAGGGCCGCCCTGGCGCAGGAAACCGCCGAGCATGTCCCGGTGGAGGCCGAACTTGCCGGCCTGATGTCCCTGGGCGGCGGAACCGCATTGAAACTCTCCAGCCCCGCCATGCTCGACCTGCGCGACCGCCTGGCAGGGCGGTTCCACGGGCTGTTGACGGCGCAGGACAGCCACCGCCCGCGCCTGCACGTCACCATCCAGAACAAGGTCACCGCGAAGGAAGCCAAGGCGCTGCAGGCCGAACTGGCGCCGCAGATCACCCCGCTGCGGTTCCGTTTCTCCGGGCTTGGCCTGTACATCTACCGCGGCGGGCCGTGGGACCATGTCCGCGATTATCCCTTTCGCGGCCGGCCCGTAGCGTTTCGTGGTTGACCCGCGTAAACTCGCACCGTAAACGCGCCGCCTTGCCCGGATGCTTGCGTGTTTGCCAGACGTCCGGTTGCCCCACGGGGCGGAGTAGCTCAGCTGGTTAGAGCAGCGGAATCATAATCCGCGTGTCGGGGGTTCGAGTCCCTCCTCCGCTACCACTTTTCGTCGGCGTTGTTACTGACAATGCGCGAAAGTCGCGCCCCGCAAGCCTTTGACAGGCAAACGAATTCGATTCGCCCTTAGCTCTGAATTACCGCGATTCTCTTGTCTTCTGTAGGGTTCGATCGCCTTGGCCAGTCGTCAAAACATAGAATTCTGTGCCTGGATTATGTGGATATAAAGCTGGTGAACGCACCGCTTTAGACCTGCCGCAGGGGCGCGGAGGCGCAGATCTCGAGCCGCCTTTGCAAATGAGGTGAAAGGAGACCAGCGAAGGGCCGAGCTTGCTCTGCTGGCGGCGGAGGAGTATCTAAAGCGCAAGCCTTGAGGAGGCATATGATGCGTCCCTTTTTCTATGTTCCGCTTGCATTTTTGCTCACTGCTTGCGCGACAACCCACGCGATCGATCCGCAGCTGGCCTCAACGAGCTTGGCCGATGCTCAGATCATAGAGGTGAAGCTAAGCAACTTCGATTTCGGGCCATCGACCATTCGCATGGAGGCCGGAAAAGCCTACGCGCTGCACATCGAGAATACCTCTTCGGGTGGGCACGATTTTACGGCGCCGGAGTTCTTCGCGGCCTCGAGGGTGGCGCCGGAGGACGTGGCCAGCGTGCGCGATGGGCAAGTCGAACTTGGCGGCGGACAGTCGGCCACAATCCACCTGGTGCCGTCTGCCGGAACCTACAGTCTCGTGTGCACTCACGTCGGCCATGCGCTGTTCGGTATGAAGGGCACTATTGTCGTAAGCTGAAGCGACGGGCCTGCTGAAGTTCAGCGCGCGATACGCCGCGCTTAGTTGGCGCCGGCGGGCTGTGCCTCCCGGGTAATCCGGTGTCCGCCCCCAAGGGTCTATTCCTATCGCAAAGGAGTTGGCCGAAATCCGTTCCCGGAGTATTTCCAGGCTTATCAAGGCGACATGCGATTCGTGGCGGCTGCAGGGGGATCAAGTCAATGCCAAGAGGCCAGCTCATGACGAACGAACGTCTGGGCGAGATTGTTGAAAAGGCGGCAGCCGAAGTTTTCATCTTTGACAGCGAAGATTTTAATTTTCTTCTGGTCAACCGGGGAGCGCGTGAAAACCTTGGCTACTCCAGGGAAGAATTTGCGCTCCTGCACCCCTGGGATATAAAGCCCGAATATACCGAAACCCAATTCAGGGCCCATGTTCAACCGCTCATCACGGGCGAGCTCGAACAGCTGTATTTCGAAACGATTCACCGGCGAAAAGACGGCTCGACCTATGCTGTAAGCGTTCGCCTGCAACTTATTTCGAACGGCGATGCGCCCGTTTTCTATGCTGCCATTCAGGACATCTCCGAGCAAATCAGGATTCGCAGTGAACTGGAGTTCCTGTCCGGCCAGCTGGATGCGATCCTGAACAATACCCGGATGGCGGTTATCATGATGGATGAGCGTCAGCATTGTTCGTTCATGAACAAAGCCGCAGAGCAGCTTACGGGTTTTACATTCAAGGAAACGCAGGGAAGGCCGCTCCACGACCTGATCCATCACAGCTATCCAGACGGACGTCCGTTTCCGATCGATGAATGCCCCATAGACCGCGCCTTCCCAAAGAATGTCCAAATGCAGGGGGAAGAAGTCTTCGTTCACAAGGACGGGACATTCTACAACGTGGGCTACACTGCCTCACCGATGAGAAGCGCTAACGGAACAACCATCGGCACGGTCGTCGAGGCGCGCAATATCGATGAAGAGCTGCAAGCCAGAGAGGCTCTGAATTCCTTTAACGCGGCACTGCAAAGCCGGGTGGAGCAGGCGATTGCGGAACGAAAAGCGCTGGAAGCGCAGCTCGTTCAGGCGCAGAAGATGGAAGCGATCGGACAGCTGACAGGCGGCGTGGCGCATGACTTCAACAATCTGCTTCAGGTCATCGGCGGTAACCTTCATCTACTCAAGCAGGGCGCGATTACCGACGAGCGAAGTATCGCGCGCATCAATAATGCGATCTCTGGCGTCGACCGCGGTGCGAAGCTGGCCTCCCAATTGCTGGCATTTGGCCGTCAGCAGCCGTTGAAGCCGAAGCCGACCAATGCCGGCCGTATCATGCGCGAGATGGACGACCTGTTCCGGCGATCCCTGGGGGAAGCAATCGAGATAGAGACGGTCGTCGCCGCAGGCTTGTGGAATTGTCTTGCCGATCCGAGACAGCTTGAGAACCTGCTGCTCAATCTCGCGATCAACGCCCGGGATGCGATGGACGGCGTCGGCAAACTCACGGTCGAAGCCGAGAATGCAGTTCTGGATGGAGAGTATGTCGCAGTCCATCCTGACGTATCCGCGGGAGAATATGTGCTGATCGCGGTAACGGACACCGGCTGCGGAATCCCGGAAGAGCACCTGTCAAAGGTGTTTGAACCGTTCTTTACCACGAAAGCACCGGGCGAAGGGACCGGACTGGGTCTGTCGATGGTTTTCGGCTTTGTGAAACAGTCCGGCGGCCATCTCACGATTTACAGCGAGCAGGGAGAAGGGACCACCATCCGCGTTTATCTCCCGCGAACGCGCAAGGATGAACTGGCCAGTCGCCCGAGCGGTGAACTGGTCAGCCAGCCGGGCAACAACGAAGTGATCCTGGTTGTCGAGGACGACCCTGATGTTCGTGCGACAGCCGTCGAGCTGCTCACCCAGCTTCGATACAAGGTGATTGAGGCACCAGATGCAGATAGCGCACTTGCAATCATCAAATGCGGTATTTCGATCGATCTGCTGTTCACCGACGTGGTCATGCCCGGAAAGCTAAGGTCAACGGACCTGGCCCGCCTTGCGAAGGAGCGAATTCCCGACCTCGCGGTGTTGTTTACCTCGGGCTATACCCAGAATGCCATCGTCCATGCCGGCAGGCTGGATGAAGGTGTCGAACTCATCAGCAAACCCTACACTTCTGAGAGACTGAGCCAAAAAATCAGGAAGGTCCTGGAAACCAGAGGGGCGGATCATGCCAGGGAGCCGGCGGGAAATGCCGAGACGCATAGCGGGCGAAAAAGCACCGGGGCCGGGCAAGAGAAGCTCCGCCACGTGCTCGTCCTGGAAGACGAACCTCTGATAAGAATGACGTTGGTCGAAACGCTCAACGGACTTGGCTGCAAGACATTCGAAGCGAAATCTCTGAAGGAAGCGAGGCAATTGTTCTTGGAGAACGAGTTTGATGTCGTCCTGTCGGATTTGAGCCTCCCCGATGGCCTCGCGACAGAGTTTCTACTGGATCTCGTCACTAGCCATCCGGACATCAAGATCATTGTTGTAACCGGAGGGCTGCTGCCGGAGAAACTGCAGTCGCAGCCCATGTCGGTCCTGACCAAGCCCTTGTCCGAGGCCGACCTGGCAAGA
>NZ_JAXMJI010000093.1:0-20675 GCF_034376665.1 Allopontixanthobacter sp.
CTACCCGGCCCGACAGCCCGCATCACACCGACCAGGCGACCATGTACATCCAGCACCGGCTGAAGCCGGTCCATTTCTGGCGCGTTGATGCCGAAAGAAACGCGGTTAGTCGAAAAACCGTGACCCGCCGGTAAGCGCTGGTTAAACCGGTATCCAGGGAAACAATTCAACAATTCGGGAAATCTCATGCGTCTACGCTTTACCGCCGTCAGTCTGCTCGCCCTTTCACTCGGCGCTTGCGCCACGGCTTCCATGGAGCCGGCAGCCGCTGTTCCGCCACCGGCTGAACAGGTCGCCGCGGCGGAGCCTGCGTCTGTTGAGGAACTGGTCGACGCGGTTTCGATCCCCTACGAACGCTTTACGCTCGATAATGGCCTGACGGTGCTGGTCCATACCGACCGCAAGGCGCCGGTCGTCGGTATTTCGGTCTGGTACGCGGTTGGTTCGAAGCATGAACCCGAAGGCAAGACCGGGTTTGCGCATCTTTTCGAACATCTGATGTTCAACGGGTCCGAAAACGCGCCGGGTGACTTCTTCGAACCGCTGCAGCAGGTCGGTGCGACCGACTTCAACGGCACCACCTGGTTCGACCGGACCAATTATTTCCAGACCGTGCCGACGGGTGCGCTCGACCGGGCGTTGATGCTCGAAAGCGACCGGATGGGCTATCTGCTCGGCGCAGTGACGCAGGAAAAGCTCGATAACCAGATTGGCGTGGTCCAGAACGAGAAGCGGCAGGGCGATAACCAGCCTTATGGCCTGACGGAATACGAACAGCTGGAAAATCTATATCCCTCCGGCCATCCCTATCACCACTCCACCATCGGTTCGATGGACGATCTGTCCAGCGCGACGCTCGACGATGTGAAACAGTGGTTCCGCGACCATTACGGCCCCAACAACGCGGTGCTGGCGCTGGCCGGTGATATCGATGTCGCGACGGCCAGGGACAAGGTCGGCAAATGGTTCGGTGCCATTCCCGCCGGCCCTGCGATCAAGCCGGTGGTGGCCCCCGTGCCGGATCTTCCCGCACCGCTCGCCAAGACCATTTACGACCGCATTGCCACCCCGCGGATTTACCGGATGTGGGCCGTTCCCGGGCTCGACAACCCCGATTATTTGCCGCTCACGATGGCCGGAACCGTACTCGGCGGTCTCGCCAGTTCGCGGCTCGACAACGCGCTGGTGCGCGAACAGCAACTCGCGGTAAGCGTCACCGCCCGGGCGGAAATTTTCGCCCAGGCCGGTCAGTTCGTCGTCTATGCCGATGCCAAGCCGGGCGTCGACGAAGCGACCATGGCCGCGGCTCTGGACGCCGAGATCGCCAAATTCCTCGCCGAAGGCCCGACGGCTGACGAATTGCAGCGCGCCACCACCAGCTACGCTGCGGGTCAGATTCGCGGGCTTGAACAAGTCGGCGGCTTCGGCGGCAAGGCACCCACGCTGGCCGAAGGATTGCTGTATCAAGGCGATCCGTCAGCTTACAAGGCTGCGCTCGACCGGGCCGCCGCGATGACCCCCGCGGAAGTCCGCGCCGTCACCTCCAAATGGCTGTCCCGCCCGGTGTTCTCGCTGACCGTGGAACCGGGTGACCGGAAGGAAGGCGGCGAAAACCGCGGGGGATACATCATCGCTCCCGAAGCGGGCGGAATGCAGCCCGCGTTCTACAACGGGCCCTTCGCGGCGCAATCACTGGCGGCGGCATCCGGCGCGGCGGCGGCAGAAGCCGACCGGTCGAAACTGCCCGATGTGGAAGAACTCAAGCCGCTCGATTTCCCCGACATCGAACGGGCCACCCTGTCGAACGGCATGGAAGTGTATTTTGCACGGCGGGACGCGGTTCCCGTGGTCAATGTCGAGATCGAGTTCGACGCCGGTTTTGCCGCGGACCCCAAGCAGCGCCTCGGCCTGCAGTCGATGATGCTGCAGATGATGGACGAAGGCACAACCACGCTCGATTCCACCGAACTGGCAATTGCCAAGGAACGGCTGGGTGCCGCGCTTTATGCCAACGCCAGTGCCGACAAGACCACGGTGGGCCTGGCGGCGATGGAACCCAATCTGGCGGCGTCGCTTGAGCTGATGGCGGATTATGTGCGCAACCCGGCCTTCGCGCCCATGGAGCTGGAGCGTGTGCGCACCCAGCAACTTACGCGGATCAAGAATGAGCTCAACAATCCGGGTGCGATCGGTCAGCGGGCCCTTGCGCCAGTGTTGTTCGGGACCGATCACCCCTACGGTATTCCGCCCAGCGGAACCGGTGATCCGGCCGTGGTCAGCACCATAACTCGCGAAGAACTGGGCGATTTCCACCGGGTCTGGATCCGGCCCGACATGGCCAAGGTGTTCATCGTGGGCGATACCAGCCTGGCGGAAGCGGTGAAAATGCTGGAGGCGAGCTTCGGGGATTGGCAGGCACCGGGCGTGCCCGCTCCGACCAAGGATTTCAGCGCCCCAATCCCGCCGCAGACTTCGCGGATCATCCTGATCAATCGGCCAAACTCGCCGCAATCCGTCATACTGGCGGGCCGCGTCCTGCAGGCCAAGGGCACGGAGGATCTGCTGATACTGGATTCGGCGAACGAAGTTTTCGGCGGCAGTTTCCTCAGCCGGATCAATATGAATTTGCGTGAGACGAAGGGCTGGTCCTACGGCGTGCGCAGCATCCTGAACCAGCCGATCGACCGGACGAGCCTGTTGATCTATGCCCCCGTCCAGGCGGACCGGACCGGCGATTCCATTGCGGAATTGCGCAAGGATCTGGCTGCATACACCGGCGGCAATGGGGTCACGGCGCAAGAGCTTGAAAGGATGATCAACGGCAACGTCCGCCAATTGCCCGGCCAGTTCGAAACATCGCGCGCAGTCCTTGGGGGTATCCAGTCAATCGTCAATTTCGGCCGACCGGACAACTATTACGAGACCCTGGCGGACCGCTATGCCAATCTCACCGCTGAGCAAATCGATGCCGAGGCGAAGGCCAATCTGCTCGGCGATGATCTGGTGTTCGTGATCGTCGGCGATGCGGCGATCATTTCGCCGCAACTCGATCAGCTGGGCGTGCCGGTCGAAACCCGCGAGGCGGCTGGAAACTGACCTACCCTATTCCACCCACAAACAAGGAGAGAACGAATGTCTGTTGCAGGAACCTATGATTGCGTAACCAAAAGCCCGATGGGCGACCAGAAAAGCACCTTCACCGTCGTGCCCGGCGATGACGGCACCACCTTCACCGGCACCAACCAGGGCGCGATGGGCAGCATGGATGTCGTCGACGGCAAGATCGACGGCAATAAACTGACCTGGAAAATGAACATGACCGTGCCGATGCCAATGACGCTCGATTGCGACGCCACGATCGACGGCGACCAGCTGGTCGGCAACGTCAATGCAGGCGCATTCGGTTCGATGGCGATGACCGGCGAACGCAAAGGCTGAGTCTTGGACTCCCGAGATAGAATGGGCCGCTGGAGGGAACTCCGGCGGCCCTTTTCGTTGCGGTGAACGATGAACCTGGGTCCGGAATTGGACTTTAACTGCCGATCACTGAGTGTCTGAAAGGTTGTGGGGAAAAGTCATTCAAGCAACGGTGGAGGAGCGTCATCCTTTGGCTGATACGCGCGGCGAGATGAAACTATGCGGACAATTAGGCTTATGATCAGGGGCACGATCAACCCCACCAGCCCCAACATTATCATTTGGTTGGCCGCGTAGACAAAAGCGCCGCATGATGACGGGACGTCGAAGCCAAAGGGGGGTGCGTCAGTGTTAGAGATACCGAGAAGCGGGCATACGACCTCTAATCCGTCGGGCCACTGAACGAAGATGAAGTATAAAGTTATTGTCAGATACGCGGCAGCACAAAAGGCCAAGATGCTATTGGCAGCCCTGGACCTTAGTATTTGCTCTCTTCCGAACACCGCCGTTATGACCCAGTAAATGGCGAATGTTATCGCCACTACGCTGTGCATCGCAAACCAGTCACTTCGTAAGGACGAAACCGCCAGAGCTCGATCGTAACTGTCCAGTCCTTCCATAGCCGCGACGATCTGCGGCATAAAAGTTAGGTGCGCAGTTGCAACGATAGCTAACGGCGCAACAGTAATGCCAACGCCCAATGTCGCTGCCTTGAGCCGGTTTGTAAGCGCGGGCATAATCCCCCCTTGGTGCGAACCTTGGTGCGAACAATTCGTCGAGCAGATAGAGCCGTTTCAGAAAGCGTCCGCAGTGTCTTCGTGTCCGGACAGACCGCTCTTGTCAGAATTGCCCTCGTAGCCGACTTTACCTGAGCTCCGGCAGCGCAGGGCTTACCCCAATTTCGCTTTCAGCAGTTCATTGACCACGCCGGGATTGGCCTTGCCCTGCATCGCCTTCATGGTCTGCCCCACGAAGAAGCCGAACAATTTGTCCTTGCCGCTGCGGTATTCGGCGACCTTGTCCGGATTGGCGGCGAGGATTTTGTCGATTTCGGCCTCGATTGCGCCGGTGTCGGACTGCTGCTTCAACCCTTCGGTTTCGGCGATTTCCGCCGGTTCGCGGCCGGTTTTGAGGACGATTTCGTAAATTTCCTTGGCCTGCCCGCCCGATACAATGTTGGCGCTGACCATCTGCAGGATCGCGGCGTTGGCGGCGGCGGTGTTGTGTTCCAGCTTTGCCTCGTCCCCCAGCGACTTGATCACACCTGGCGCGACCGAAAGGGTCCAGTTGGCAACCTGCGTGGCAACTTCGGCTTCCGGCTTTCCGGCCTGGCGCGCGGTTTCCGCCAGCAAGGTCTCGAACCGGGCGAAGGTCTCGACCTCCGCCGTCAGCTGCGCTGCATTGTAATCGGTCATGCCCAGTTCGCCGGTATAGCGCAGGCGCTTCGCATCGGGGAGTTCCGGCAGCGAAGCGCGACATACCTCCAGGAATGCATCCTCGAGCAGCAGCGGCAACAGGTCGGGATCGGGGAAGTAGCGGTAATCATGCGCGTCTTCCTTGCTGCGCATGGAGCGTGTTTCGTTCCTGTCCGGATCATACAGGCGGGTTTCCTGCACCACAGTGCCGCCGTCCTCGATCAGATCGACCTGACGGCGCGCTTCCTGTTCGATCACCGCCATGACGAAGCGCACCGAATTGACGTTCTTCGTCTCGGTCCGCGTGCCCAGTTCGGGATCGCCGACCTTGCGGACCGATACGTTCACGTCCGCCCGCATGGAACCTTCTTCCATATTGCCGTCGCACGATCCGACATACCGCAGGATCGAACGCAGCTTGCGGACATAGGCACCGGCCTCCGCTGGCGAAGTCATGTGCGGCATGGACACGATTTCCATCAACGCCACGCCGCAGCGGTTCAAATCGACATAGGACATGCTCGGATGTTGATCGTGCATCAGTTTTCCCGCATCCTGTTCGATATGGATGCGTTCGATCCCGATGATCTTGTCTTCCGGAATTCCGGCCTTCTCGTCCTTCGCGATCAGCAGCTGCCCCTCGCCCACGATCGGGTGGTAGAGCTGCGAAATCTGGTAGCCCTGCGGAAGATCGGCGTAGAAATAATTCTTCCGGTCGAACCGCGAATATTTGTTGATCTGCGCCTCTATCGCCATGCCGGTGCGCACCGCCTGACGGATGCATTCGGCATTGGGCACCGGCAGCATTCCGGGCATCGCCGCGTCGATCAGGCTGACCTGCGCATTGGGCTCCGCCCCGAAAGTGGTGCTGGCGCTGGAAAACAGCTTGGATTTCGATGTGACCTGCGCATGGACTTCAAGGCCGATCACGACCTCCCACTCGCCGCTCATGCCCTGGATGCGGTAATTGCTCATCTTCTGTACCCCGTCATCCCAGCGAAAGCTGGGATCGCTGTAACCACTGTCGGAGCTTGCTGCTCCCGATCCCGGCTTGCGCCGGGATGACGATTATTACCACCACTTCTCCGGCCTGGCGGTAAACCCGGCGCGTTCCTCGATCGCGAGGCCTGCGTTGAGCACGCCCTGTTCGTCAAACGCGCGGCCCACGATCTGGAGGCCCAGCGGCAGTCCTTCCGAATTCACCCCGCATGGCACGCTCATCGCTGGCAGCCCCGCCAGCGAAGCAGGCACCGCGAACACGTCGTTGAGATACATCGCCAGCGGATCGTCGCTCTTCTCGCCCAGGCCAAAGCTGGCAGTGGGCGTCGTCGGGGCGAGGATCACGTCGCATTCCTGGAAGGCATTTGCGAAGTCCTGCGCCACCAGAGTGCGGATTTTCTGCGCCTGTGTGTAATAGGCGTCGTAGAAGCCTGCGCTGAGCACATAGGTGCCGATCAGCACGCGGCGTTTCACCTCGTCCCCGAAACCGGCCGCGCGGGTGGCGGCGTACATATCCTGGAGGCCCGAACCCTCAGGCAAATCGCGCAAGCCGTACCGCACCCCGTCGTACCGCGCGAGGTTGGAGGAAGCCTCAGCAGGGGCGATAATGTAATAGGCGGGCAGCGCATATTTGGTGTGCGGCAGGCTGATATCGACCACCTCCGCGCCCGCATCCTTCAGCCAGGCAATCCCGTCATCCCAGCTCTTGAGGATTTCAGCGTCGGTGCCGTCCATCCGGTATTCGCGCGGAATGCCGACTTTCTTGCCCCTGAGGTCCGAATTGAGACTCCCTTCCCAATCGGGAACCGGCAGATCGAGGCTGGTCGCATCCTTCGGATCGAACCCCGCCATCGCGCCGAGCATGATCGCGCAATCGCGTACGTCATGCGCCATCGAGCCTGCCTGATCGAGGCTGGAGGCAAAGGCGACCACGCCCCAGCGCGAACAGCGGCCATAGGTCGGCTTGATCCCGGTAATGCCGGTAAATGCGGCAGGCTGGCGGATCGAACCGCCCGTATCGGTGCCGGTCGCCGCCGGGGCAAGCCGCGCGGACACCGCTGTGGAACTGCCTCCCGACGAGCCGCCGGGGCTCATCTGCGCGTTGGAGCCACCGCTGCGCTTCCACGGGCTGATGACATTGCCGAAATAGCTGGTTTCGTTAGACGAACCCATTGCGAACTGGTCAAGATTGAGCTTGCCCAGCATCCCCGCACCCGCAGCCCACAGATTGCTGGACACGGTACTTTCATACTGGGGCACGAAGCCTTCCAGAATGTGGCTGGCCGCCGTGGTCTGGACGCCGTGGGTGGCGAACAAATCCTTCATCCCGATGGGGACGCCCGCCATGCTGCCGAGCGGCTTGCCTGCCGCACGGTCGGCATCGACCTTGTCCGCCGCCTCCAGCGCCTTTTCCGGCGTGGTCACGATGAAGGCATTGAGCGCGGATGCCGCGGCGACATTGGCGTTGAAGCCTTCCGCCACTTCGCGCGCGGTGAAATCACCCTGCGCCACGCCTGCACGGATCGCGGCAACGCCCAGATCGGTAATATTGGTCATTATTCGATCACCTTGGGCACGCCGAAGAACCCGTGTTCGCGCGCGGGCGCATTGGCCAGAATATCGTCGCGCCGGTCGCCGCCGGTCAGCGGGTCGGCATTGACCACATCTTCGCGCAGCCGCAGTGTGTTGGGGATCACCGCAGTCATCGGCTCCACCCCGCTGCAATCGACCTCGCCCAATTGCTCCACCCAGCTGAGGATGTTGTTCAATTCAGGCACCATCCGCTCCAGCTCCGCATCACCCATTCGGATGCGCGCCAGCGAGGCGATTTTCGCGACAATTTGCTTATCTACAGACATGGGCCTGCGTTAGCGGCGGCGAGGCGCAGCTTCAAGCGGGCATTGCACGGTGAAAACCTATTCGAACGGAGCGCCCAAGGGTTTGCCGTCGATATAAATCTGCTGACCTGTGAACGGCCTGACTTCGACCCTTGAGTCTGCTTTAACACTTACGTTAGAGTCTTCGGCCCCCGCGATGTCGACAGGCGACGCCATTTCTTCTTCCGACACAGTGAAATCCTTGTCGGCCAAGTCGATTTGGAAGAGCGTGTAGGCATAATTCTCCACCCGCGCCAGCCGCCGCTTATCCCCCTCGCCCGGTCCCAGATCGATTACAACACATGGAGAATGGCAGGCCCATTGCGTGCCGAGAACCGCCTTCTGCGCCCTCTCCCTCAAAGCAGGGTCGGTGAAGTCCATCCGCAGATTCGCCAACCGCTTCGCCTTGTCATCGGGCGCAGAGAAATAACGTTCGGGGCGTTCCTTTTGCGCCAAGGCTTCGGCAGCCAGGGTTTTGACCTCGGCACGGTCCGACCGTGCGAGTACGCGCAGCGCCTTGCGCCCGCCCTCTCCGAAGTCCCATCGCAGGGCGGCGTAGTCGAAATCGTCGACGCTGACCTTACCCGCCTCCAGCCGCGCAATCTGGTTTCGGGCGGAGATGGCTCCAAAATCGAACAGCGGCAAGGCCACGATCAGTGCAAGCAGACAGCCGACCACAGCCAGATGCAGGTTGGCACGGCGCAAGGCGTCGTGCCACCCGGCCTTCCGGCCCCTCGCCACCGCCACCACATAGGCGAGGCCGTAGGCGCAGGCGAAACCGATCGCGATCAAGCCCCAGATGCGTTCCGGCGAGAGCCCGTGCTGCGCCACCCTGGTGCCCATCGATACTGCGGCGAAAACCGTCAGCGGCAAAATGCCCAGCGCCAGGATCAGCGCAGTGACCCGCATGATCCGCGATCGGGTCATCTCGCTCTCATCATCGCGAATGATCGCGTTGGTAAGGACAAAGGCACCGAATGCGCAGGCGAGCAGGATCGGCGTCGCGCTGCGGGTCGCCTGCCACAGAACCTCCGGTCCCGACAGGACCATCGCGGCCAGAAACAGCACCAGCGCCGCAGCGAGCGGGACCGCGAGCAGGGAAAGCACGAGCAGCACGACCGACTGCAACGTGCCGAGAATTCTAAGCTGGTTGCGCAGAGTACCCAGCGCCGCGCCGAAGGTCAGCCCGGAATAGGTCCAGCCGAACCATTCCTCGTCGATCAGATCCTTGAGCAGATCGATCTGCAGCAGGCGAAACAATTCGGACAGGACCGCAATCAGCGCCCACGACAAACCCACGAAGGCGAGCGCGCCTGCGCCGCTGACGATATCCGTCCAGACGTGGAAATGTGTGTCGCGATAGGGCGTCCTGAAACGAAGCCGGTGAAATCCCGCCTGGAACAGCGGCACCGAAAGGGTGATCGCAACCACCCCGGCCCCGAATGCCAGTTCGTCGGTGGCCGCCCAATCGTTCGGATCGACGGCTTGCCATGCCAGACCGGCCATCACCAGACCGGCAACCAAGGCAGCGATGAGAGGCTGAAACCAGCGGTCCCGGTCGATCGTGAACGCCGCAAAAATGCCGGAGAAGAATACAAATGCGGCCAGCGCCATGCGCGCGCGGCTTTGCTCGTTCCCGTCGGCAATCAGATAGACCAGCAGACCGGCCGCGCCCAGCAATGCGCCCAGCACCCAGGGACGCAGCGACCAGTCGCTATCGAATTGAACCGGCGGAGCCTGCGTATCGGAGGTCATGCCGCTTTGTCTGCCCATTGTTCACCAAGGGCAATACGCACGGCGTGCTTATACCCTATGGCTGCGGAGGCGCCGGTGCAGCGCCGGGTGCACCTTGCTGCTGCTGTTGCTGCTGGATCATCTGCTGCATCTGCTGCATTTCGGCCATGCGCGCCTGGAAATCCTGCAGCGACATGAAATCGATCAGTTCCACGTCGAATACCAGGTCGCTGTTTGCCGGGATCACTTCCTCGCCGGTTTGCGGATTGGCCTTGCTTTCCTCGCCGTAGCCCTTTTCCGAAGGGATCGTCAGGACATAGGTTCCGCCCTTCTGCATTTTCATCGCGCCTTCCCGGAAGCCGGGGATCATCCCTTCAAGCGGGAGCGGCGTTTGCTGGCCTTCGTCGAACACGGTGCCATCTGCGAGCTTGCCGGTGTAATTCACCAGAACCACATCGGTGGCTGCGGGATTGGGACCGGTGCCCGCGGTCACCGTATCGACCGAAACGCCTGCCGGGACTGCTGAGTAGGCGATGCCAGCGCCGATCAGGATTACCGCAACGACGCCCAGCCACAGTTTGGTCAACGACCCTTTGGCGATCGGATGAAGTGGGACGCGGGTAATCTCGGTCATGAAGGGTCCTGTCCGGTAAATGGCCTGTTTTGTAAATGGCACGCACAAAGCAAAAAGGGCACGGAATGCACCGTGCCCTGATGGCTGATCATCGTATCGGGTTCAAGCAGGAAGTCCCGGTCGCAACGAATGGATCCCCGCCTGCGCGAGGATGACACCAGTGGTGTCACTTGATCCCGTCACGCTCCATCCGCTTGCGTTCCAGCTTGCGGGCGCGGCGCACGGCAGCAGCCTTTTCCCGGGCGCGCTTTTCCGATGGCTTTTCATAGTGCCGGCGCAGCTTCATTTCGCGATACACGCCTTCACGCTGCAGCTTCTTCTTGAGCGCGCGTAGGGCCTGGTCGACATTGTTATCGCGAACCATGATCTGCATAAATTCAAACACCTCACAGCAAAGGTACAGAGCCCGCGTCAGGGCGGGGATGCGCCTACAGCTAACCATTAGAAATTGTGCCGAATCCTGCCCGGACCGGCTCGAACTGTGGCGCGCCTAGCGAATCGCAGGCGTTTTGGCAAGCGTTTGAAGTCGTATCGTCGTTAAATGCCGCCACTCGCGCGGCATGGAAGACCGCGGATGACGAATGGCGATTGTGCGTCTAAGGGACGGGCCATGACTTCAATTTCTTCAATAGGTCCATGGGCCGCGACCGTCAACGTAGCGGCGGGCGGCGCGGTGGGTGCGGTGCTACGCTATCAGCTTGGCCGGACGATGACCCGCTTCCTCGGCCCGCAGACGATGACCGCGTTCCCCTGGGCGACGCTGACCGTCAATGTGCTCGGCGGGATCGCGATGGGTGTGCTGGCGGGCTATCTCGCGCGCAGCGGTGCCGGGGGCGAACAGTGGCGCCTGCTGCTCGGCGTCGGGCTGCTCGGCGGGTTCACCACCTTTTCCTCCTTCAGCCTGGAACTGATGCTGCTGATCGAGCGGGGCCAGCCGGCTGCGGCACTATCCTATGCACTGATTTCCGTCATTGCCAGCCTCGCCGGGCTGTATCTCGGCCTGATCATCATGAGGATTGCAGCATGAGCGCCGCCAAGGTCCCGCCCTCCGGCAATGCCGGGACATCAGCCGAGGTTCGCCAGTTTACCATTGGCCGCGACGACGACGGGGCGCGGCTCGACCGGTGGTTCAAACGGCATCTTCCGCAAATCGGCTTCGCAACGGTTTCGCGCTGGGCACGGACCGGGCAAATCCGCATCGACGGCAAGCGCGTAAAGGTCGACGACCGGATTGCCGCAGGCCAGGTGCTCCGTGTGCCGCCGGGCGGGGATACGCCCGACCGCGGACCGAACCAGCGGCGCGTTCTGACCGAAGACGAAATCGCCGAAGCGGACGCAATGGTCATCACGCAGGACCGCGCGGCCATCGTGCTCAACAAACCGCCGGGTCTCGCCACGCAAGGCGGCACCGGAACGCTGCGCCATGTGGACGGCCTGCTGGATGCTTTTGCGGAATCCGGCCCGAGACCGCGGCTCGTCCACCGGCTCGACAAGGACACCAGCGGCGTGCTTCTGATCGCGCGAACGCCGGGCAGCGCGGCGTTCTTCTCCACGCGTTTTTCCGGCCGTACGGCGAAGAAAGTCTATTGGGCGCTGATCGTCGGCGTGCCCGACGTCTATGAAGGCCAGATCGACGCGCCCCTGTCCAAGCAGCCGGGCACCGGCGGCGAGAAAATGCATGTCGACGAGGAAGGCGGCCAGAAGGCGAGCACCCGTTACCGCGTGATCGAACGCGCCGGAAACAGCGCCTGCTGGGTGGAACTCCAACCGCTGACCGGGCGGACTCACCAGCTGCGCGTGCATATGGCAGCGATCGGCCACCCGATCGTCGGCGACGGAAAATACGGCGGGCAGGACGCGTTTCTGACGGGCAGTATCAGCCGCAAGCTCCACCTCCATGCCCGGCGGCTGGTGATCGACCATCCGGACGGCACACCGCTGGATGTCACCGCCGACCTTCCGCCCCATTTTGCCGCCAGCATGGACCAGATGGGCTTCGACCTCACGCTGAGCGACGCCCTGCCGAGTGACGAGCCTACCCCGATGTCGCGCGACCAGAAAAAGCAGTCGGCGCGTCAGCATTCCAAACAGATCCGCAAGGAACGCCGCGGCGAGCGGCGCGAACGGATCGCGGGCGGGCGCAATGAAAAGGACGGAATTGCCAAGGGCCGGCCCAAGAGCGGCATCAAGGCTGCACCCGCCAAGCGCGGCCCGACCAAGGGCAAGGGTTCGCCCAAACCGGTCGCGAAAGCCGGTCCCAGGCCCGGCGCACCAAAGCGGGGCGGCCCCGCAAAAAAAGGGCGCTAGGATGCGGGCGACAGCGGCATGAGTATCCGGCTGGCGGTGTTCGACTGTGACGGAACGCTGGTGGATGGGCAGGCGAGCATCTGCGAGGCAATGGATTGCGGCTTCGCCTCGGCAGGCCTTCCCCCGCCCGATCACCATCTGGTGCGCCGGATCGTCGGGCTCAGCCTGCCGCAGGCGGTCCGGGTCCTCGCGCCCGATGCCTGTGCCTCCGATCAGGTGCAAATCGTCGAGGGATACAAGCAGGCCTTCCGCGACAGCCGCACCGAGGGCCGGTTGGAGGAGCCGCTGTTTGCCGGCATTGCCGAACTGATCGTCGATCTGCGGGAACGCGGCTGGCTGCTGGCGGTGGCGACCGGCAAATCGGATCGCGGACTGCAAAGCTGCCTTGCCGCACATGGCATCATTGACCATTTCATCTCCTTGCAGACCGCGGACCGGCATCCATCGAAACCAAATCCGGCAATGCTGGAGGCCGCGATGGCCGATGCATCCGTGCGGCCGCAGGACACCGTGATGATCGGCGACACCAGTTTCGACATCGACATGGCGCAGGCGGTCCGGGTACGCGCCATCGGCGTGGATTGGGGCTATCACACGTCAGCAGAACTGACTGCAGCAGGCGCGCAGGCGGTGGCTATCTCGGCGCAGAATTTGGGAGAATTGCTGCGATGAACGACGATGTTGCCCGAAACCGCTGGTTGATCCTGAACCTTGCGCGCATTCTCGGCGTGGCGCTGGTGGTCACCGGTCTGCTGGTGACGCAGGGTACCATCGACTGGCCGGTGGAGGTCGGATATGCGCTTATCGCCATCGGGATTGTCGACGCATTCGTTGCCCCCCAGTTTCTCGCCCGGCGCTGGCGGAGCCCGCCCGAGTGAAGCGGTTTTACCGTGAGGTCACCGTCGAGCAACTGGAGCGGGGCTTTGCCGTCCGGTTGGACGGGCGCCACATCAAAACCGCTGCGGGGGTGCCGCAGATAGTGCCCAGCCGCGCACTGGCCGCCGCGCTCGCTGCCGAGTGGGATGAACAAGGCGAGGACCTCGACCCTGGCCGGTTCCACTTCCGCGATCTGGCCGATTATGCAATCGACATTGTGGGTCCGGATCGCGGCACCGCCCTGAATAAATTGCTCGCCTTCGCGGAAACCGACACGCTGTGTTACCGGGCCGATCCCGAGGAAGCGCTCTATCGTCGGCAGTTGGAGGTGTGGGAGCCGCTGCTGGCGGCGTTCGAAAGCGCAGAAAATGTGAGGTTCGAGCGCGTGAGCGGGATCATTCACCGGTCCCAGCCGCCACAAACGCTTGCGGCGCTGCGTGCCCGTCTTGCGGCATTGGACAACTTCACTCTCGCGGGTCTGCAGACCTGCGCCTCGCTCGCCGCATCGCTGTGCATCGCCATGGCCGTGTTGCAGCCGGATGCCGAGGTGGAGGCCTTGTGGAACGCAGCAAATCTGGAAGAACTGTGGCAGGCGGAATTATGGGGCCATGACGCAGAAGCCCAGACGCGGCTGGCGCTGCGAACCCTTGAATTCCGCCGCGGTGCCGAATTCCTCCGACTGGTCTCGAACTAGCTCAGCCCACCCAGTCCGCGACTTGTCCGGCAACGTCATTGGCTGCCGTATTCATCGCGGCGCCAACCGGACCGGCCTCCGCCGCTACGCCCGGCACGATGCTTTCGAACCGCCGGGTCCGGACCTGATCGCCGGCTCCGCTGCGGATCGCATCGAAGCGGACGATTACGGATTGGCTGCGGGCGTCATAGCCGAATTCGCGCAATGTGCCGCGCACTGTGTCGGTTGGCATTGCGGCGACCTCGGCGGTGTCCACCACAATTCGCCCGGACCGTGTGCGGATCGTTTCCCCCAGCAGGCGGCGGAACAGCCGGGCAGGCTGTTCGACCCAGTAAGCGTCTTTCAGATAGGCGATATTGGCATCGTCGATCTGCACCGGGAGGCGCTGGACCTCCAGCTTCGCGGGCGCTTCCAGTTCCATGACCATGATCGCTCCGCTCATGGTGCCGTTCGGGCCGGCACCCGCCGGACTCACATTTGTCGGGGTCAGCGTCAGCAGGCTCGGCGGAGGCTCGGCGCCAAGGCTGATGCAGCCCGCCAGCGACAGGGAAAGCGCGGCTAGGAACAGACCAGTCGCTGCCCTGCCCGGCCGAAATTTGAGTCCATCGCATATGGGCTGGGTATCGCACATAGGCTGGGCCTTCCTGTTGTGAATGTCAGAATTCATTCTTCATATTCCGGAAGCTTGGGGCCGCCGAGTATGGACGTTGCGCCCTGCGTTTCGATCTTCTCGGTCACCTTGCGGAGCGCCTTGCTGGTCGCCTGCAATTCACGCAAGGTCGCCTCGGCTGCGGGCAGCGTGGTTTCCGAGAGCTGCTTCGTAATCGGCCGCGTGTCCTCCAACGTATCGGAAAGGGACTGCGCCGCGTTGCTGGCCGAGCCGAGCGTTTTGCGCAATTCCACGGCCAGGGATTGGCCTTCCTTGTTCAGCAATTGGTCGGTTGAACCCATCACTTTCTCGAAGGCGTCGAGCGCTTCGGACGATTCGCGCAATGTTACCTGCAATTCCGCGAGTGTCCGCTGAACCTGCGGGGCGGCCTCGGCAAATTGCGCGGTCATCTCGTTGGTGTTGCGCAATATGCCCGCGATCTGGTTCTGGTTGTCGTCCGACAGCACCGCCGTCAGCCGTTCAGTCAGGGTTGCCAGCCGTTCCAGAAGCAGCGGCGCGTTGGCGAGCAATTCGCCCAGTCCGCCGGGCTTGGGCGGAATGACCGGCACGCCTTCGGGACAGGCTGTGGTTTCGCAGGTAATCGGCGGTGCGCCCTTGCGGGCACCGTCCAGCATTATTGTCGAGACACCGGTGAAGGACCCTTGAATGGTCGCGGTTGTGCCGACCAGAATGGGCACCGTTTCGTTGACCTTGATCCGCACGCGGACATATCCGGGATCGGATTCCCACAGGCGTATCTCGGTCACCTGACCTACGGGAACACCGGCAAACGACACTTCCGACCCGCGCGCGAGGCCGGAAACCGACTGTTTGAACAGGATGTCGTAATCATTCTGGCTTTCGCCGCTGATCCGCGAGAGCCAGACGATACCCAATGCCAGCGCGGCGATCAGCAGCAGGGTTACCGCACCGACCCAGACATGATTTGCGCGTGTTTCCATTGCGTGTCCCTATGCCCTTGAGAATGGATCATTGTCCATCATGTTGTCCGCGCCGCCTGCGCAGTTTCAGCAGACTTGGCCACTGCTCCCTGCGCGGCGCGGCCGCGCGGACCGTTGAAATATTCCTGGATCCAGGGATGATCCGTCGCCAGCAGCTCCGGGATGGTGCCCACGGCAATCACCCGCTTATCCGCCAGCACCGCAACCCGGTCGCAAATGGCATAGAGCGTATCCAGATCGTGGGTGATCAGAAACACGGTCAGCCCCAGCGTTTGTTGCAGTTCGCGAGTCAGGCGATCGAATTTGTCGGCTCCGATCGGGTCGAGCCCGGCGGTCGGTTCGTCCAGAAACAGCAGTTCGGGATCGAGCGCCAGTGCGCGGGCAAGGCCGGCGCGCTTGCGCATCCCGCCGGACAGTTCGGAGGGATACTTATCGACTGCGTCCTCCGGCAGACCGGACAGGATGACCTTGTAGCGGGCGATTTCGTTGAGCAGTTGCGCGCTGATTTCGGGATAGAACTGCTTGATCGGCACCTGCACGTTTTCGCCCACCGTGAGGGTGGAAAACAGCGCGCCTCCCTGGAACAGCACACCCCAGCGATTGCGGGCGCGGATGTCCTCGTCGGATTCAGCTTCGGTGATCGACCGGCCGAACACGTCGATGTCTCCTTCATCGGGACGCTGCAGCCCGATGATCGACCGCATCAGCACGGATTTGCCGGTGCCGGAGCCGCCAACCACGCCCAGGATTTCCCCATTACGGACCTTCAGGTCCAGATTGTCGTGCACCGTTTGCTCGCCGAACCGGTTGACCAGACCTTCGACCACAATAGGAAATTCCCCGCGGAACCGTTCGTGACGGCCGAGAGCCCTTGGTTCTTCTTCGTTCATGCCCAGCCAATCTCGGTAAAGAACACTGCGAAGAAGGCATCAAGCACGATCACCATGAAAATCGCCTGGACCACGGCCTTGGTCGTGCGCAGGCCGACCTGTTCGGAATTTCCGGACACCTGCATACCCTGGTAGCAGCCGGCAACCGCCACGATCAGCCCGAACACCGGCGCTTTGATCATCCCGACATAGAGATCGTACATCGGCACAACTTCCTGAATCCGCGACAGGAATGTGAAGAAAGGAATGTCCAGCGAGATGCTCGCGATGAAGGCCCCGCCGATTATGCCCATGCAGGCGGCGTAGAAACCCAGCAATGGCAGCATCAGCACCGCGGCCAGGATTCGCGGGATGACCAGCGCCTCGATCGGGGAAATGCCGATCGTGCGCATCGCATCGACCTCCTCGGTCAGCTTCATCGTCCCGATCTGCGCGGCGAAGGCCGACCCCGACCGGCCGGCGACCATGATCGCGGTCATCAGCACACCCAATTCGCGCAGGGTGAGCCGCCCGGTCAGGTTGATCGTGTAGATTTCCGCGCCGAATTGCTGAAGCTGCACCGCGCCCTGCTGGGCCACCACGATACCGATCAGGAAACTCATCAGGCCGATGATCCCGAGTGCGCTTACTCCGACCAGTTCCAATTGATGCACGAAGGCCTTGACCCGGAAACGGCCGGGATGGCGCAGGAGCGAGCCGAAACCGGCAATAACCTCCCCAAGAAATCCCACCAGGCCGAAAACACCAACGCCGAAGTCGACCACTCCTTCGCCGATGGCGCGCGGAACACGGGTCATCAACCCTTCTCGCGGAGCGCGGACGGCCGCCGCGTCCGCGCTGTCACCCAGCGCCTTGATCAGGCGCTCGGCACGGCTGCTGGCACCGACAATGCGCGCATTGTGCCGCTCGGATAGCTGGCGGGCGGTCCACGCCCCTACCGTGTCGATTTCGGTAACGCCCGACAGATCGATCTCGTCCGGCGAAGTGGCGATCTTGCGCAGTCTGCGGTCAACCAGCCCGATGGTGGAGATCAAATAGGGGCCGGTCAACACCAGGCGGGGCGGCCCATCGCCGCTTTCGTCCAGGTGAAACTCTGCCGGTGAAGTGGCCGATGAACTCATAAGCGGCAGCTATGATGGCAAAAATCCGCTTCGACAAGCAGCTTGCTGTCGATTGCGGTGATCCAACCGCGCTCATCATCGTTGCTTCCGGTCGGCCTCGCTGGCAAAGGCAGCGGCGATATGACCAGCGAACTTTCAAAGACCTTCGACCCGGCCGCAATCGAACAGCGGTGGTATCAGCATTGGGAAGATAATGGCCTGTTCCGGCCCGATCGCCCGGATGCGGAAGCCTATACCATCGTCAACCCGCCGCCTAATGTGACCGGATCGCTGCATATCGGGCATGCGCTGGACAACACGTTGCAGGACATCATGATCCGCTACGAACGGCTGCGCGGCAAGGATGCGCTGTGGGTGGTCGGCACCGACCACGCCGGGATCGCGACGCAAATGGTGGTGGAACGCCAGCTTGAAGCCGCGCAGGACAAGCGGACCAATTACAGCCGCGAGGATTTTATCGCCAAGGTCTGGCAATGGAAGGAAGAAAGCGGCGGGACAATCACCCGCCAGCTGCGGCGGCTGGGCTGTTCGATGGACTGGTCGCGCGAGCAGTTCACCATGGATCCGCATTTTTCGGACGCGGTGATGAAGGTCTTCGTCGATCTGTATAATGACGGGCTGATTTACCGCGACAAACGGCTGGTCAATTGGGACCCCAAGCTCAAGACCGCGATCTCCGATCTCGAGGTGGAAACGCAGGAGATCAAGGGCAGTTTCTGGCATTTCCGCTATCCTCTGGCGGATGGTGTGAAGCTGGCCAATGGCCGCGATTACATCCAGGTTGCGACCACTCGGCCTGAAACCATGCTGGCGGACATGGCGGTGGCGGTGCATCCCACGGACGAACGTTATGCCAGCGTGGTCGGAAAATTCGTCACCCTGCCGATCACCGGGCGGCGCATCCCGATCCTGGCCGACGAACACGCCGATCCCGAACTCGGCAGCGGCGCGGTGAAGATCACTCCGGGCCATGATTTCAACGATTTCGAGGTGGGCAAGCGGGCGGGCTTCGCACCGGGCGAAATGCTCAACATGCTCGATGCGGAGGCCAATGTCTCCCAGACCTCCGACGGGCTGATTCCGGACGAATTCCTAGGTCTCCACCGGTTCCGCAAGGACAAGGTGGACGGCGCGCGCGAATTGGTGGTGCAGCGGCTGAAGGAACAGGGCTTCCTGATCCCCCACGTCACCGAACAGGACGGAGAGCGCACCGAACACGACGCGGAACCGCGCACGATCCAGACCCCGTTCGGCGACCGCGGCGGCGTGGTGATCGAACCCTGGCTGACCGACCAATGGTATGTCGATGCAGCGCAGCTGGCGAAAAAGCCGATCGAGGCGGTCAAGAGCGGCGAAGTCGAGATCGTCCCGAAAAGCTGGGAAAAGACCTTCTTCAACTGGATGGAGAATATCCAGCCATGGTGCGTATCGCGCCAGCTGTGGTGGGGGCACCGGATTCCGGCGTGGTTCAATGCGGACGGGGAAATCTTCGTCGCCTTGACCGAAGAAGCTGCGCAAGCGAAAGCTGACCCCGATGCAGTCCTGACACGCGACAACGACGTCCTCGACACATGGTTCTCCTCCGCGTTGTGGCCTTTCGCCACGCTCGGCTGGCCGAACGATCCTCCCCAGCATGGGGTGGGGGACCATGCGCAGCATGGTGGAGGGGCAGGTTCGGTTGGGCGCGAGGTGCCCCTCCACCTCCCTTCGGGCGGTCCCCCTCCCCGTTCCGGGGAGGATTTGCTCGCCAAACATTACCCCAACAATCTGCTCATTTCCGGCTTCGACATCCTGTTTTTCTGGGATGCGCGGATGATGATGATGGGGCGGCATCTGACGGGACAGAACCCGTGGCCGCGGCTTTATCTGCACGGGCTGGTGCGCGCGGCCGACGGGCAGAAAATGTCCAAATCCAAGGGCAATGTGGTCGATCCGCTCGGCCTGATCGAGCAATATGGCGCGGACGCGCTGCGGTTCTTCATGGCGGCGATGGAAAGCCAGGGCCGCGACATCAAGATGGACGACCGGCGGGTCGAGGGATACCGCAACTTCGCCACCAAATTGTGGAACGCTACCCGGTTCTGCCAAGCCAATGGCATCGCCGCCTCGACCACGCTGGAAGCCCCGGCAGCCACCAGCGCGGTCAACCGCTGGATCATCGGCGAGGTGGTCGAAACGCAGGCGAAACTCGATCAGGCGCTGGCCGATCTGCGCTTCGATACGGCGGCGGGCACCATCTATCACTTCGTATGGGACAATTTCTGCGACTGGTACATCGAACTCATCAAACCCGGCTTGGGGGCAAATTTCGACGCGGAAACCAAGGCGGTTGCCGGATGGGTGCTCGACCAGATCCTGGTCATGCTCCACCCCTTCATGCCGTTCGTGACCGAGGAATTGTGGAGCAAGCAGGGCGACCGGGCGGATTATCCGCTGATTACCGCGAAATGGCCGGAACCCCGCGCGAAAGTGGATGCAGCGGCGAAAGCCGAAGTCGAATGGCTGATCGCGCTCACCAGCGCAATGAGGGCCGCCAAGAACGAACTCGGCATTCCGCCGGGCACAAAGCTGGAAGCCTATCTGGCGGACCCGTCGGACGCGGCAAAAACCGTAATCGCGGGCAACCAGTCAGCGATCGAACGCATTGCCCGGATCAGCGCGGTCCATTTCGAAGCAGCGCCCGATGGCGCGGCGATGCAGATCGGCGTCGGCGCAGACAGTTTCGTGGTTCCGCTGGCAGGGCTGGTCGATATCGAGGCCGAGAAGTCCCGCCTGACCAAGGCACTGGAAGTGTCCGCCAAGGAAGCGAAGTCACTCGAAGGGCGCCTATCCAACGCCAATTTCGTTGATCGCGCAAAACCCGAAGCGGTCGAGAAGGCCAAGGCCGACTTCGCGCATCACAGCGCGGAGGTCGAGCGGTTGACGGCGGCGCTGGAGCGGTTGGGGTGATGATCCTCCCCAAACTGGGGAGGGGGACCATGCGCAGCATGGTGGAGGGGCACACTCCCAAAATGTGCCCCCTCCACCCCCCTTCGGGCGGTCCCCCTCCCCGTTCCGGGGAGGATTTCATGTTAACCCTCGCCGCCACGTCCCCGGGGGA
>NZ_JAXMJI010000094.1:0-21003 GCF_034376665.1 Allopontixanthobacter sp.
TGGCGGCGATCATCGCGCTGGCCCTGATCACTGCCCGCCAGCCGCTGCTGTCCGGCGGGTTCCTCGCCGGAGCGATGGTGACCCTCGGAATGCTGGCGCTGCTTGGCTGGGGCATCCGCAAGATCGCAGCCAAGGTTCCCCGCCCGGCCAATCCGCTGTGGCGGGCGGCGCTGGCCAATCTCCACCGCCCCGGTGCAGCCACCGGCGCGCTGGTGACGGCGCTCGGATTCGGGCTGAGCGCCTTTGTCCTTCTCGCGGCAATCCAGAGCAGTATCGACGGCAATATCGACCAGCGCGTCCCGCGCGAAGCGCCGGATTATTTCGTGCTCGACGTGCCGCGCGACCGGGTGACCGCGTTCGAGCAGCTCGTCGCCGCAGAGCAGCCCGGCGCAGCAGTCCGGACCGTGCCATCGATGCGCGGCGCAATCCTCGCCTACGGGCCCAGAGACGCGATGATCCGCGTCGCCGATCTGGAGGAAATACCCGACGGCGCATGGCCGCTGCGGGGCGAGCGCGGACTGACCTATGCGGATGATCTGCCGGTGGGCAACCGCTTGACGGCGGGCGACTGGTGGGGACCGTTCTACGACGGCGAACCGCTGGTGTCGGTCGATGCCGAATTTGCCGAGGCGGTGGACCTGCAGATCGGCGATTACCTGACGATCGGCATTCTCGGCGTGGAACGCACCGCGCGGGTGGCCAATTTCCGCACCATCGACTGGGAAAGCATGGGCTTCAACTACGTGCTGGTCTTTTCCCCCAACGCGATCCGCGATGCGCCGCACAATCTGGCGGCGACGATCGAATTGCCGGTGGGAGCGGAAACCGGCCCGCTGCTGCGCCAGTTGGTCACCAACTTTCCGTCCAGCTCGGTGATCGAGATCGGCCAGGTTCTGGCGCAGGCGCGGGTAGTCCTGAGTCAGGTCGGCACCGCCACCTTCGCCGCGGCATCGGTGGCGGTGCTGGCGGGGCTCGCCGTGCTGATCGGGGCGATTGCCGCGGCCCGCGCGGTGCGGACCTATGACACGGTGATCCTGCGCGTGCTGGGCGCGAGCCGCCGGCAAGTGCTGCTGATGCAACTGGCGGAATATGGGTTGCTGGCAATCGTTCTGGCGGTAGTCGCGCTGGCGCTCGGCACCGGGCTTGCCTGGCTGGTGGTGGTGCAATTGTTCGAATTTGCATGGCTTCCCGACTGGGCCGAAATCCTTGGCGTCCTCGGGGCCGGGCTGCTGTTCGTGCTGGCGTTCGCGCTGGCCGGTTCGCTCCCGCTGTTGCGAGCGAAACCGGCGCAGGCCCTAAGGGCGCTTTAGTGCCTGTCCCTAACGGGCGCGGGCGCTTTTAGGAGTTACTCGAACACACTCGCCTGTGTCGGATCCTTGGGATCTTCCCCGAAGCGGTTCGGACCGGGCGTGCCGGGCAGGAACATCAGCACCAGATAGCCGATCACCACCAATATCCCGACGTAAGGGACGTTCGCCAGCACCATGAATCCGAGATACCACCAGCCGGACATATCGCGGTCATGCAAGCGTCGGACATTCAACGCGATGGACGGAATTATGATGCCGATCGCGAACAGGACCAGCAGGCCTGCGCCAAGGTAGAACAACGGCCCCGGACCTTCGGGAATCATTTCGCTTTCGATCGTGGCAAGATCGAAGCCCCCGGCGAACATCAGCGCCACGCAAAGGGTGTAAACGAGCAGAGTAAACAGCGCGAACATCCAGTATTCCATCCGGCGCGACCGCCCGGAGAAATCCGCATAGCGCTTCAGCGGCAAAATCATCCAGTCCATTGATACCCCCATGCTTTATTATGGCTGCAAAGCATCACAATCTCTGACGCAGCGCAATAAAAAAGGGGCCACCTCGCGGCAGCCCCCTTCCCCTTATCATATCCAATCAGTTCAGAATTTGAACCGCACCGTGCCGCCGTAAGTGCGCGGCTGGTTGGGATAGCCCGAAACGGTTTGCGACTGCGCAACCCCCGGGAAGACGGTGGTCAGATTGCGATGGTCGGTCAAATTGCGGACATAGGCGCTCAGTTCCAGCCCCATGTCCATCGCCAGCGTCAGCGAGGCGTTGACCTCGCTGGTTTCACGCCGGAATTCTGTCGCCGCGGCACGGGCCGATGCGAAGGGATCAGGCTGCGTTCGGTCGATGAAGTCCGGCAGACCGTCGAGGATCTGCGTCTGGCTTTCGTGGTAGTAATCGACCCGGGCGATCAGATTGTTGCCGCTCGATCCCAGTTGGTGCGTGTAAGTGGCCGATGTGGCGATGGTCCATTCGGGAATGCCTGCCGGGCGAGTTCCGGAAAGATCACCCACTGCCGAGCCCGTGAAGGAATCGTAATTCGCATCGAGATAGGTGGTGGCGAAAGTGAACACCAGCGCCGGGATCGGGGTGATGGTCGTGTCAAGTTCGAAGCCCCGGGTCGATTGCGAACCGGCGTTGGCCAGAGCAAAACCCGTACCGGTGAAGGCAAAGGACTGGAACCCGTCGATGGTCTGGTCGAACACGGCCAGATTGACCGCAAGGCCGGGGAAACTGGCCTTGATGCCGATTTCATACACTTCCGCTTCTTCCGGGCCGGCAAAGCGCGATCCGGTGGACAGGTTCGGAACGATCAGACCGGCATCGCGGATCGGCGAAGATGGGGCCAGAATGACACTGCCCGAAGGCGCACCATTGCTGAGCAGCGCCGGAGTAAAATCGGCCGCCGAAGGTCGGGAATCGCGCGACAGATTGACCGACGATGCCTTGAACCCGGTTGCGTAGGTGAAATAGGCGTTGATCTGGTCGGTCAGTTCGGCCGATGCGCGCAGCGTGTAGCTGAAGTCATCGTCGCGGGTCTGCCCCGGCTCCACCGAGTTCGGCAGACCCAGGAACGGCGGCTGGAATTGCAGCGCCGTCAAGCCGAGAAACGGGTTACACGCTGGAGGAGCAGGGCTGGTTGCCGAACACTGCGTGGTCGACGCTGCTCTGAGGAATCCCTGGTTTGGCGCAGGAAGTGCATTGAATTGCGCCGGAGTCGTAACCGCTCCGCCCGTCAACAGGAATATGTAACGATCAACCAGGCTGATGTTGGACAATTCATCGAACGATTGCTGGGCCAGAGTGAAGTCTTTTTCATCGTCTGTATAGTTGAACCCGCCGGTCAGGGTAAGCCAGTCGGTAACTTCAAAGTCGACCGTACCGAAGATCGACCAGGACGTATTGTCCAGAGTAAACTGTTCCGCTGTCAGCGGACCGGCGGAGAAGATTGAACCCGCTGGCAGGCCAAGCGGGGCTTCCACGGCGGCCAGCGCACCGCCAGCCAGCAGATTGAAGAACTGCCGCCCATTGGCACCGGTGGTCAGGGTCGAATTCTGATCGATCGCCTCATCGAAGTAGAAGCCGCCCAGAAGGAAGTTCAGCGGACCGTCAAAATCCGAGGTCAGGCGGAATTCCTGGGTGAAAGTTTCAACCGATTGGTCGCGGAATTCATTGACGATATCCGCACTGGTGAAATCGACATCCTGATTGCTGACGTTGGTCAGTTCACGGTAGGCCGTAATCGAAGTCAGCGTGAGAGCGCCGAGTTCCAGGTCGCCTTGAATGGATCCGCCGTAGCTTTCGATTTCGTTCGTCGGCAGCCTGTTCAGGAAGCTGCGATCGGTCAGTGCGTCTTCATTGCCAATCTGGCCGCCGACCCCGAAAATGGCCGGCGCGGTCGGGCCGAAGCGGACATTGCCCACGTTGCAGCATACTTCGTCGATCTTGTTGTAATCGGCGATGGCACGCACCCGGAGCGCGCCGCCATTGTCGAACAGCAATTGGCCGCGAACGCCGTAGCGATTACGGTCGTTGATCCGCTCGTCGAGATTGACGACGGTCGCGTAACCATCGCGCTTGTTGTAATTCGCGTCCACCGCGAAGGCGAGGCTGTCGGTCAGCGGGCCGGTGATGTCGCCCTTCAGCACGATCTGGTCGTAATTGCCGTAAGTGGCCGAAACGCTGCCGCCGAATTCGAACTGCGGTTCCTGCGTGACCACGGAAATGACACCGGCGGAAGCGTTCTTGCCGAACAGCGTCGATTGCGGGCCGTTCAGGACTTCGATGCGGGAAACGTTCGCAAGATCGGCGATCTGGCCGGCGGAGCGCGAACGGAAGACGTTGTCGATGAACACGCCGACCGACGGCTCGATGCCGAAGTTGTTGGCGCCGTTACCGAAGCCGCGAATGATGAAGGTGGTGCTGGCCGCGTTCTGCAGCTGGCTCACCCGCAGCGACGGGGCGACTGTCTGCAGATCGATCAGATCGCGGATCTGGGCGCGCTCCAGCGTTTCGCCGGTGGTCACCGAAACGGCGATCGGCGTATCCTGCAGCGTCTGTTCGCGCTTGGAGGCGGTGACGATGATGAGATTGCCCGAAGCGGCCAGTTCGGCTTCTTCCGGTTCTTCGTCCTGCGCAGGGGCTGCGTCCTGCGCCATGACGGCGGTGGGAGCGATAAAGGCAACAGACGCAACACCGGCGAGCATTGCGGCACGTGCGGCCTGCGCACGTCCAAAAACGTTGAATTTCATGAAGTCTCCATCCTCTACCACGGCAGGCTGTTCTGTTCTCGAGGCCCGTCCTTGTCTTCAGGGCATAGGCGGGTCCGCGTCAACGCTCAAGCATCAGGTTGCAAATTACCACTACTGTTGCAAAGGAACCACAACGCCGTGGCGGGGTTCTGCTTGCCCCGCAGTGCAGCATCCGCTAGGGGCGCGCCCAGATGCACAGATGCGCTCACCGCGTGTCGGCACCCCTATCCTGCCTTACCGAATTAGCGAGCCCCCTTAGAATGTCCGCATTATTGCGCAATGTGGCGATTATCGCCCACGTCGACCACGGCAAGACCACTCTTGTCGACCAGCTGTTCCGCCAGTCCGGCACGTTCCGCGACAACCAGCGCGTGGAAGAACGCGCAATGGATTCCAACGATCTGGAAAAAGAACGCGGGATCACCATTCTCGCCAAATGTACTTCGGTCGAATGGGGCGAAGGCGAAGGTGCCACCCGCATCAACATCGTCGACACCCCTGGACACGCCGATTTCGGCGGCGAGGTGGAGCGGATCCTGTCCATGGTGGACGGCGTGATCCTGCTGGTGGACAGCAGCGAAGGCGCCATGCCGCAGACCAAGTTCGTCACCGGCAAGGCGCTCGCGCTGGGCCTCAAGCCAATCGTCGTGGTCAACAAGATCGACCGATCCGATGGCCGCCCGTCCGAAGTGCTGGACGAAGTGTTCGACCTGTTCGTCACGCTCGGCGCAAACGACGAACAGCTCGATTTCCCCGTCCTCTACGCCAGCGGCCGTAATGGCTACGCCAGCGAGGATATCGACGCCCGCGAAGGTACGCTGACCCCGCTGTTCGAAAAGATAATCGAACACGTGCCCAGCCCGGAAGCCGATTTCGACGGCCCGTTCAAATTCCTCGTCACCCTGCTCGACCGCGACAACTTCCTCGGCCGCATCCTTACGGGCAAGGTCCAGTCGGGCACGATCAAGGTCAACGGCCCGATCCACGCGCTGGATAATGACGGCAAGATCGTCGAAACCGGCCGCGCGTCCAAGCTGATGGCGTTCCAGGGCCTCGAACGCATTCCGGTGGAGGAAGCCCGCGCGGGCGACATCATCTCCATGGCCGGGCTGACCGTTGCCACGGTGTCCAACACCATCTGCGATCCTTCCGTCACCGAACCGCTCCATGCCCAGCCGATCGATCCGCCCACGCTTTCCATGCGCTTTGCGGTGAACGACAGCCCGTTCGCGGGCCGCGAAGGCACCAAGGTGACCAGCCGCATGATCCGCGACCGCCTGGCGCGCGAAGCGGAAAGCAATGTCGCGATCAAGGTCACCGAATCCGATGACAAGGACAGTTTCGAAGTGGCCGGCCGCGGCGAATTGCAGCTCGGCGTGCTGATCGAAACCATGCGCCGCGAAGGCTTCGAACTCGGCATCAGCCGCCCCCGCGTGCTGTTCACCGAGGACGAAAACGGCAATCGCCTGGAACCATACGAAACCGTCGTGATCGATGTGGACGATGAATTCGCCGGCACCGTGGTGGAAAAAGTCGCCATGCGTAAGGGCGAGATGACCGACATGCGCCCATCGGGCGGCGGCAAGACCCGGATCACCTTCAGCGCGCCCAGCCGCGGGCTGATCGGCTATCACGGCGAATTCCTGTCCGACACGCGCGGCACCGGGATCATGAACCGCCTGTTCGAAAAATACGGACCGTTCAAGGGCAAGATCGAAGGCCGCGCCAACGGCGTGCTGATTTCCAACGGCACCGGCGAAGCGGTCGGCTATGCGCTCAACATGCTGGAAGACCGCGGCATCCTGTTCGTGAAGCCGCAGGAAAAGCTGTATGAAGGCATGATCATCGGCGAAAATGCCAAGCCGGACGATCTCGAAGTCAACCCGATGAAGTCCAAACAGCTGACCAACTTCCGCTCCACCGGCAAGGATGACGCAATCCGCCTCACCCCGCCCAAGGTGATGACGCTGGAACAGGCCATCGCCTATGTCGACAATGATGAAATGGTCGAAGTCACCCCGCTGAACATCCGCCTGCGCAAGGCAATCCTCGACCCGAACGAGCGCAAGAAAGCCAGCCGCAAGAAAACCGACGGCTAACCCCTTCCCCCCTCCTCTTCACAGGAGGCGGCCCCAACTTCCCCCCTCCTCTTCAGAGGAGGGGCCGGGGGTGGTGCCTTGAATTCCAGCTAACTCCGTGCATCCCCCACACCCTCCGCCCCTGCGGGGCTCCTCCCTCTCCCCTGAAGGGGCGAGGGGAAGAGTTTTTGCTGCGAAACTGAACGCAGCAATTGACTTGAATGGATTTCCTTCCATTTAGAAGCACATATCACCCTTGGCGCCTCGGGGCCAAGGTGCGCGGCGATCCGAAAGGGTCGCCGCTGCTTCTAGAGCTCCTTGCCGCGCACCAGCTCAATGAAATCGGAAAATGAATAGAGCCACGACTGTTGAAGCGGTTTGAACGTCTTGTGGATTCCGCGAGGCACAACAAGCCGCAGATTTTTTGCCTGCATCTCATCCGTCTGCGCTTCGGAAATGCTCGGTTCAAGTGTGAGCAAGTGCTTCGGCGTAATGCGTTCGGCTTCGGACAGTACCTGCCGCCAGCGCTCCTTGATACTTGATTTGGCTCCCAACATTGTCAGGCCTGCGCTCGGAAACTTTAGGTCACGATATTCCTGATCTCCAGGAAAGAGGAAGTCTGGTTTGTTTCCGTTCTCTGTTACCGCCCCTCTTGCATATTTGATTGCATGAGCGTCCAGCACCGCTCCAATATGGCTTTCAAGCGCGAGTCCGGCACGAGATTTTCTTCGATTTTGGACGCTCAATGAAAATGAAATGAAGCTATCAACGTCAGAATTTCCGTTCAGATAGAAGCCCTCGGAAATTCTTTCGGAAACAATTCGCCTTTCTATTCTCCGGAACAACTGCGTCTCTCGTTCCATCCAATCGACAATCGCCCTGTCGGGATCATCTAGCGCAACCTCGGTTCCTATTGATTCTCTTGCCAGAACCGAAAGTATAGCTGGCCGGGGCATATTTACCCCGAACTTTTCCGTGAGATTTTCTATAAGATCTAGTTCAGCCTCTTCCGGCTCAACCGCAATTGCTTCGAGCACTGATCTTGCTGCAAAATCTAGTTCTCCTTGATCTGTGCCAGTTACTGGTTGAAAAACGAACGAAGCCTGGTTTCCATGCTCGACACCAAACAACCAGAGGAGTTGATTGTACATCGTACCGTCTGTCGGCGTGAATACTGCAAGTGCGCTTTTATCGTTTCGCAATGCCAAGAAAAATGAATCCCCAACAGCGATCAGGTCAGTGATCGAATTGGACTCATAATAGAGGCGGTATTCCGTTCTTCCTGGGGTGTCTCGACGGGAATCATACCACGTGAGAGTACCGTCGATTGCTTCGACCTGCTCTTGTTCCGCACCGATCCAAAGGAACTTTGTCGGAATTCTTAAAGGCTCTTCGCTACCGAGTAATGCTCGGAGAGCCGCAGAACCGTTGAATTCATGCTGATTGGATTTTTTCGGGTTGGTTTCGACCTCACTTAGATCTTTAACGACTACGCCGGTGAAATATTCCGAGAGATTGCCCCGTCGCATTATCTTCCCATCCCGTCCTCATCCCGGCGCAACCAAGCAGCGCATTCGTCAAGCAATAAGAATATTTTCGCCGATGATTTATTCATTAAATCACATTCCCATATCGTCAAATGACGAATTCCCATCTGATCGAGCTGCCGGCGAACCCTTTGGTCTCGTTTTTGGTTCTCGGTAAACTTCTTGCACCAAAAGTCAGTTCGACTTTTTGGTAATTTGAACATGTGGCAGTCATGAGCATGCCAGAAACAGCCATTAACGAAGATCGCAGAGCCAAATTTAGGAAAGACGAGGTCAGGCTTACCAGGCAGCTTTTTGTCGTGAAGCCTGAACCGGAAACCAAGACGGTGTAACCCCTGCCGCACAACCATTTCGGGCTTAGTGTTTTTGGCACGAATCCCGGCCATCATCCGGCTGCGAACTTCAGGCGTGACAACGTCAACCAATGGGTAGCAGCCTCCGGTCAACACCCAAAGACAACGTAGGTCCAGGCTGGCCTTTCGACTTTGTCGCCGAAGCCAGATACGGCTTCATAGCGTTCGCCAGGAATTCTACTACCGGTACCACAACAGCATTCCCAAACTGACGATATGCCTGCGTATCAGAGACTGGGATATGCCATGGGCGCTCGGCGGTCTCAAACCCCATAAGACGAGCACATTCCCGAGGCGTTAAACGTCGCGGTCGATTGCCCGGTTGAGCAATCAGTATCTCGGAGCCATCCTTATAATAACGTGCCGACAGTGTGCGCGCGACATCTTCGGGACCAAATAGACTGAAGCCGAAACCATTCCCCTTTGCCAAGTGCTTCGCCTTGTAATCCTGCAAATACTCCCAGAGTCGCGGAGTAAGGGTATATTTCGGGTCAACAGTATCGTGAGGGTCGAGGATCGATCCGAGTTTTGGCCCTTCTGCCTCGACTGGCAGTTCCAAATTTGCGAGATCAAACGTGGAACGATCCCTAAAGCCAACTATGAATATTCGTTCGCGCTTTTGGGGGACCCAAGGCGAAGAGTTTATTACCCGGCTTTGTACATGATATCCCAGTTCGTTTTCGAGGACATGCTTGATGGTAGCGAACGTATTGCCGCCATCATGCCCCTCGAGATTCTTGACATTTTCCAAAACAAAAGCTGCAGGCCGATGGTGCGCAATGATCTGTGCGGTGTCGAAAAAAAGTGTGCCCTGCGTATCACATAAAAATCCATGAGGCCGACCTAGAGAGTTCTTTTTCGATACGCCGGCGATCGAAAATGGCTGGCAAGGAAATCCGGCCAACAACAAATCGTGCTCCGGCACCAAGTCGGGCTCTTCGGAGAATTCACGCACATCGCCATGCGGGAGATGGTTGTCCCGAAAATTCCGGCGATAGGTCTCTTGAGAATACTTGTCCCACTCAGAAGTAAAAACGCAATGTCCGCCGATACCTTCAAAACCAATTCTCAAGCCGCCGATCCCAGCAAACAGATCGACGAAGCGAAAGGGCGTGTCGTGATAAACGCCTTTTGGCCGAGCAGAAAATTGTGTGAGCGCCTCCAGCGTCCGCATAACAGGTGCCTTCGGCATGATTTCGTTACGCTCCCACCGATATACTGTACTCTGGGAATACCCCAGCTCAGTCGCTGCCTGCTCGACAGACATGCCTGCTAATTCTCGAAGTTCGGAAAACGTCTGCTGGATTTTCAAGGGGCTCTCCTGGGAAGAATTTTGGCATCTTGCCAGGAAGGTTCCCAGAGAGCAAGAACAAAATAGAAACAATCCACCGAAGCTTAATAGCGGGATTAGAATCGCCTCGAATTTTCCTACACCGCCCCAATCTGGCATGCCCGGGGCAATGCCCTGCCCTGCCCGCCTTTTCCGTGTCACCGGCCCCTCGCGCAACAATCGCATAGGCGCGCGCAGGAATATTTTATTTTTCTCCAAAGGACGATCTGTCACCTTTCGGTGGTTTTTGCTGTGAATTCAGTCAGTTATACGGCGGACACGAAATGTTGGATGTGTCACTATTGTCACCTTTGCTGTGGTATTACACTATGGCGGTTCATGGGGAGACAGTGTGATGGCGAAGGTTTCAGGGCCGAAAAAAACCGGGCCAAAAATAACAGGACTTGGCGGGGTATTCTATGCCGTGTCCGATCCGGCGGCCACGCGGGCGTGGTACCGCGATGTGTTGGGGCTGGACGGGGAATACGGGCCGCAGATGCTGTGGTCGGAAGAAACGGGGGACCAGCCCTATTCGCTGATCAGCCATTTTGCGGACGACAGCTATATCAAGCCGGGGCGCGGCGGGTTCATGATCAACCTGCGGGTGGACGATCTGGACGGGTTCGTCGCCCTGTTGAAGGGCAAAGGGGTCGAAATTCTGGACAGCGCGGACGAAGGCTACGGCAAATTCGCCTGGCTGCTCGACCCGGACGGGATCAAGATCGAGCTGTGGCAGCAATGCGCCCCGCCGGAATAGCTCGCTGCATCGCACCGCGCCGCCGCCCGGCCTTGCCGTTAGCGTATGGTTCATCACACCTGGCGAGAATGCGCGCAATGTTTCGGCTCACGAACCTGATTGCACTGGGGGCGGCGCTGGCGGGGTGCGGCGGCATGGTGCCGGGCGGGCGCGGGGAGCAGACGGTGCGCGGGCCGGCCACTGCGGCGATTGCGGTCACGCCGGACGCGGGGCGGTGTCTGGCCAAGCTGGGACAGGCAGGCACGCAGTTCACCCCGGTGCCGGACCGTTATTACGGCGCGGGATGCTCCACGGTGAACACGGTCAACCTCAGCGCGCTGCAGGGGGACCAGGAACGGGTTTCGCTCGCCAACATGGGGCCGGTGACCTGCCCGACGGCGGAATTGATGGCCGGGTGGTCACGTTTCGGGGTGGACCGCGCGGCGCGGCAGATCCTGGGCAGCCCGCTCGCCCGGATCGAGACGATGGGCAGCTATGCCTGCCGCGATGTGGCGGGCCGCGGTCGGCGCAGCGCCCATGCCTCGGCCGAGGCGGTGGACGTCGCGGCTTTCGTGCTGGCCGACGGGCGGCGGATCAGTGTGCTCGCCGATTGGGACGGCGGCGGGCGGGCAGAGCGCGAATTCCTGCGGGTGGTGCACGCCAGCGCCTGCAAACGCTTCGGCACCGTGCTGGGACCGGATTACAACGCGGCGCACCGCGACCATCTGCACCTGGAGAAAGGCGACGGATCGTTTTGCCGCTAGCGGCGCGCTCCTCAGGCGGCGACGCCGATGTCCATCGCGGCCTCGATCCGCAGGCGCACAGCCTCCGCCGCGTGTTTCGCGCCCAGTTTCGCCATCATGTTGGCGCGGTGGATTTCGACCGTGCGCGGGCTGATGGCGAGTTCGCGGGCGATGGTCTTGTTGCTGCTGCCTTCGGCCAGCCAGTGCAGCACCTCGCGTTCGCGCGCGGACAGGCCGGCGATCCGGCTGCGCGCCTCCACCATGCGGCGGCGGGCTTGGCCGTGCCGGGCGATGTCGATGGCAATCTGGTCGAGCGCTGCGGCGAAGCGGCGCGCGTCGAGCGGCAGGGGGAGGTAATCGAGCGCGCCGGCCTTCATCGCGGCCACGATCCGGTGAGGGTGGGGCGCGGTGTCGGTGGCGATCAGCGGCAGCCAGTGGCCGTGTTCCGCCAGCCGCGCGAGCACCGCCGCCACGCCGCCGGTTGCCGGATCGTCCCGCGCCACGACCACCCCGGTTTCGGGCATGTGGTCGGTCAGTTCCTCGAGATCGGCATAGACCTCGGCATGATGGCCGAGCGCGAAGGCGCTGCGCGCGAGTTCGGCCCTGACGCGGCTGGAAGGTTCGACGAAGCGGATGATGAGGTGATGTTCCATGGCCCGAAGCTGCGCCGGAATTTCCGGGCGGGCACGGCGCATTGGAACCGAAGCGGATGGTTAACGGGCATTGACCATACCGCCGCCGCGGGGGGCGGATTGATCCGTTTCGGAGCGGAAATAGGGAGGATTGCGGTCCGCAGAAATGCTTAGGCGCTTTCCGCTATGTAGTTCTACTTATTGGACAAACTGTAATCGGGCAGCGAGTGGAACGCGGCCTTCAGCGCGTCGCCCCAACCGGACGAGATGGTCTGGAAATAGGGATCGCCCTGCGCGATCCGACGCTGGTGCCGCGGTTCGAACCCGTCGCGCTCGATCACCATCAGGTCGAGCGGGAGACCGACCGACAGGTTCGCCTTGAGCGTGGAATCGAAGGACACCATGAGCAGCTTGACCGCTTCCTCGAAGCTCATCGTCCGGTCATACCCGCGCAAAATGATCGGGCGGCCGTATTTGGTCTCGCCGATCTGGAAAAACGGGGTGTCGAAACTGGCCTCGATGAAATTGCCCTCGGGGTAGATCATGAACAGCCGGGGCTCCATGCCGGCGATCTGGCCCGCCACGATCATCGATGCGGTGAACTTGCCCTTGCCGGTCATCCCGTTGGCCGCCTGCCGCTCGCTGATCGTTTCGCGCACCAGCTCGCCGATCGCGGTGGCGACCTGGAACATCGTCGCCGTGTATAGCACCGAATTGATCCGCTCGTCCGGAGCCTTGGACCGTTCCTCCAGCTTGCTGATCACCGCCTGCGTGGTGGCGAGGTTCCCGGCGGTCATGACCGCGATGATCCGCTCGCCCGGGATGTTCCAGTGGAACATCTTGCGAAACACGGAGATGTTATCGACGCCCGAATTGGTCCGGGTGTCGCTCATCATGACCAGTCCCTTGTCGACCAGCATTCCCACACAATACGTCATCTCAATTTCCTGCGGTTATCACTGCTGTACTTGCTGCTGTTCGACCGCAACTTCAACATGCAGCGTCTGGGTTGCGCTGCCGAAACTGATCCCGGTGATCGGTGCGGCATCGCGGTAATCGCGCCCGGTCGCCACCCGGACATAGCGCGGATCCGGGCTTATGCCATTCGAGACGTCGAAGCCCACCCAGCCGAGCCCGTCGACATGCGCTTCCGCCCAGGCATGGGTGGCCTCCTGGTCGATCCGGTCGTCCATCATCAGATAGCCGCTGACATAGCGCGCGGGAATGTCCATCGCCCGCGCTGCGCCGATGAAAATGTGGGCGTGATCCTGGCAGACCCCGCCGCCGCGCACCCAGGCTTCTTCTGCGGTGGTGCGCACGTTGGTCTCGCCGATCTTGTATTCGACGTTGTCGAGGATGCGCGACGACAAGGCGTGAAGGAATGCCAGCTTGTCCGCGGACGTGTCCGACAGGCTGCGGAGCATCTGGTTGACCTGTGTGCCGGGCTTCGTCAGCGGCGTCTGGCTGAGGAACGACCACAGCGGCAGATGGCCGGAATGCTGCCCGATAATGCCAGCGTTGTCTTCCGTGTCGATCAGACCTTCGCACTGGATGATCACTTCGGTTGCACCCGGATTGATCGAGACCAGAGTTACGTGGTTGAAATGTTCATCGTCATATTCGAGTTCGCGGGTCGCATGATCGTATTGCATGGTCCAGGACCGGATTTTCTGGCCCTGCGTTGCCTTGGGCGTCAGCCGCAGGCGCTGCAAGGCGTGGACCACCGGTTCGGTGAAACTGTAGCGGGTGGAATGGCGGATCGATAAGCGCATGGTCAGCCGGTAAACCGATAATCTTCGGCGATTGCGGCGGCAATCGCGGCGTTGCTGTTCATGTATTCGATCAGGAACCGGTGGAGCCCCATTTCAAATACGGCGTCGACGGTCATGTCCGCAATCCGTGTGTCGGCTTCGCGCATCAACATGTTGGAACGTGCTTCGACCCCGTGGATTTTCGCCAGCGATCGAAGGTTTTCGCGCACCGCCGCGTGGCAGAAGGCCAGGCTGCGGGGGAACCTGGTGTCGAGCAGCAGGAACTCCACGATCCCGCGCGCGTCGATTTGCCCGGCGTTGAGGAAGCGGTAGCCGCGGTCTCCCGAAACGGATCGCAGCACCGTGTCCCACTGGCCTGTGTCATGCGTCGACCCGACATAGGAGAAGGACGGCAGCAGCAGGTAATATTTGATGTCGAGGATCCGCGCCGTGCTTTCACCGCGTTCCAGAAAGGTGCCGGCGCGGGCGAAGTGATAGCCTTCGCTGCGCAGCATGGAACCGGCCATCGCGCCGTGGACCAATGTGCCCCCGCGGCGGACCGCCGTAACCACCTGACCGACACTGGACTGGGTAACCGGGCGGGACAGCATCTCCTTGATCTGCATCCAGGTCTCGTTGATCGCTTCCCACAATTCGCTGCTGATCGCGTTGCGGGACAGCCGTGCGTTGGTTCGCACCGAATCCAGCATCTGCATCACGCTGGCGGGATTTTCCTTGTCCCGCAGGATGAAGTTCCAGGTCTGGCTGCCGGTGTAGGTGTCAAACTTCTTTTCATAGGCGGTTTTCTGCCCGGCAGTCTGGATCACGGATCGCCATTCTTCTTCCGAAGTCGCCAGATCGCGCGTCAGCGCCATGCGCAGACCGGCATCGAGCAGGCGCGCCGTATTCTCCGCCCGTTCCAGATAGCGGAACATCCAGAACAATCCGTTCGCTGTCCGGCCTAGCATGGTGCCGCCCCTGAGGTTGTCCGATGCGCCATCAATCCTTGAGCACCCATGTATCCTTGGTCCCGCCGCCCTGGCTGGAATTGACCACCAGCGAACCTTGCTTCATCGCGACCCGGGTCAAACCGCCGGGTGTGATGTCGATGGTTTCGGGCGAAACGAGCACGAAGGGGCGCAGATCCACGTGCCGCGGCGCGAGACCCTTCCTGGTGAAGATCGGGCACGTCGACAGAGCCAGCGTCGGTTGCGCGATATAATTTTGCGGGTTGCCTTCCAGCTTCTTGCGGAACTCGGCGATCTCGCGGCGCGAGGCGGTGGGGCCGATCAGCATCCCGTAGCCGCCCGATCCATGCACTTCCTTCACCACCAGTTCGGCCAGATTATCGAGCACATAGGCGAGGCTGTCAGTTTCCGAACAGCGCCATGTCTGCACATTCGGCAGCAGCGGCTTTTCGCCGGTGTAGAACTCGACGATTTCGGGCATGAAACTGTAGATCGCCTTGTCGTCGCACACCCCGGTTCCCGGCGCGTTGGCGATTGTGACCCCGCCTGCGCGGTAAACGTCCATGATCCCGGGAATACCGAGTACGCTGCTTGGGTTGAAGGTGAGCGGGTCGAGGAAGTCATCGTCAACCCGGCGGTAGATCACGTCCACCGGCTGAAACCCGCGCGTCGTGCGCATTCCGACGCGGCCGTCGATCACCCGCAGATCCGTTCCTTCGACCAGCTCCGCACCCATCTGGTCCGCCAGAAAGGCATGTTCGAAATAGGCGCTGTTGTAGATGCCCGGCGTCAGCACCGCGACCACCGGTTTGCCCTGGGTCACCGTCGGCGCACAGGCCGCGAGGCTTTTCGCCAGGCGGCGCGGATAATCCGATACCGGCTCCACCCCGACGCGGGTGAACAGTTCCGGGAACATCGACATCATGGTTTCGCGGTTTTCGAGCATGTAGCTCACCCCCGAAGGTGTCCGGGCATTGTCCTCCAGCACGAACCATTCATCGGGTCCGGTCCGCACCAGATCGATCCCGACGATGTGGGTGTAGACGCCGCCCGGCGGGGTAAAGCCGACCATATTGGGCAGCCATGCGGCGTTGTTGCGGAACAATCGTTCCGGCACCCGGCCGGCGCGGATGATTTCCTGCCGGTGATACAGATCGTACATGAACGCGTTGAGCGCGCGGACGCGCTGTTCGATGCCGCGGGTTAGCTTGCGCCATTCACCGGCGGCAATCACTCGGGGCACCATGTCGAAGGGGATCAGCCGTTCTTCGGCTTCGTTGTCGCCATAGACGTTGAAGGTGATGCCGGTGCGGCGGAAACTGCCCTCAGCCTCGAGATGTTTGCGGCGCAGCAGATCGGCCGCCTGTTCCTGATACCAGCTGTTATAGTCACCGTAGGCGGTGCGGATGGAACCGTCCGGCTTTTGCATTTCATCGAATTTATCCGTCGCGTCAGCCATGTACCCCCTGAACGCGAACTTCCTCGCGGCAAGACACACTGATACCGCAACTGCGAAGATAATAAAGGGGTAGCTTCATCCCTCGTCCAGCTCCCGCAAAACGGCGCGGATCGACTCTTCGGAATAGGCAAAGCCGAGGTGCGTACACCGCAGGGCGACTGCCCGGTCGCGCTCGCCTGCCTTGCCGCAGGCGCTGCGCGGACTGACGATCCCGTCGCGGGGGCTCCACAAGGCGGTAGTAAACACCGGCGGCTTGGACCCGGCGTCCCCCGCAATCGGCGGAGAATCGACACTGTGCCCGGTGATGAACTGATAGATGCGCCAGGCGTTGTTGGCGCGCGGGTTACCCGAAAAGGGCGAGCCCATCGTAACCACTTTGGCGACCATTTCCGGGTGCCGCCGCGCCAGTTCGCGGGCGAACAGGCCGCCAAGGCTCCACCCCACCAGATAGACCGGCTCCTGATAACGCCGGTAGAGTTCCTCCAACCGCCGTTCGAGAATCTCGAAATTCTCCAACGTCGGCCCGAAATTGAAGCCCAGACCCCATCGCTTGACCTTGTGCCCGGCCCTTTCCAGCTGACGCGCCATATACCGCATCCGGACAGGATGGGTCGCAAAACCCGGCAGCAGCATCACCTTCCGCGGATTGTCCGCCTCTGCAATCTCGAGATTGCGCGCCAGGCGCCGGACCGGCTCGATCACCACCTGCGTTTCCGCCAGCAAGCGCCGCAGCGGCGGCCCGCCGGCGTCACGCGGTTTCGGTTCCCGGGCCAGAGCCAGGCGGTAGCGCAGATCGGCGCTGCCGGTACTGCCTTGCACGCGGCGGAATGATTTCATCGGCTACCCTTGTCCGCTGCGGGCCGGGCATTCCCCGATCCGGCGGGACCGGGAATCCATCACCATGGTCATTTCCATCCCCGGCATCATGGTGGAACGGCTGTTCATCGTCATCGTCATGTCGGATCGTTCGGATTCGACCGTGCCGTCCATTCCCATCGTCATGGTCGTACCGCCGGGCCCGGTGCAGTTGAGCGCCGCATCCAGTTTGGAGCCCGACGCATCGAACTTGGAAAACGAGCAGGTCACACCCTGCCCCATCTGGCCCATGGATCGCACCATCTCCTCAAACCCTTTCTCCGCCTGATCCTTTGTCAGGCAGAAAGTCTCGGTCCGGTCGGTCCCGGATGCAAATTGCTGCTTCATCATTTCCGCCTGCTGCGCGGGCACACCGGGTACGGAGAATTCCCGCAGCACCGTGGTGGTTTCGTACTGACCCGGCATGGGGCCGGCCATTTTCCTGGCTTCCGCGACCACTTCGTCGGTGGATTTCTCCTCGGGCGTTTCGCTGCCGCAAGCGGTCAGAGCGAGCAGCGCAATCGGGATGAATGTCGTGCGGCGCATAATGGGCCCTTTCGGTTGGATCGGCTAAGCTTCACATCTTGAATACCAACTTGCCCCCAGTCTGCCAACTTCTTGCAGGGCCGCGCCATATTCCCCATATGTTCACCCATGGCCGAACTTGTGATTCGTCGCGGGCTGGCGGAACCGGATACCTCCGGCGACTTCACCCCGCACAAACCCAGACGCCCCGACAAATCGATGCCGGGCCGCCGGTTCGAACTCGTGTCCGATTACGAACCGGCGGGCGATCAGCCCACCGCAATCGCGGAATTGGTCGCCGGGACGCAGGGTAACGAACAGACACAGGTGCTGCTGGGCGTGACCGGCAGCGGCAAGACCTTCACTATGGCCAAGGTGATCGAGGAACTGCAGCGCCCTGCCCTGATCCTGGCCCCGAACAAGATCCTGGCAGCACAATTATACGGTGAATTCAAAAGCTTCTTCCCGAACAACGCGGTCGAATATTTCGTCAGCTACTACGATTATTACCAGCCGGAAGCCTATGTTCCGCGCAGCGATACCTATATCGAGAAGGAATCGAGCGTCAACGAGGCCATCGACCGGATGCGCCATTCGGCCACCCGCGCCCTGCTCGAACGCGACGATGTGATCATCGTCGCCTCCGTCTCCTGCCTTTACGGGATCGGTTCGGTCGAAACCTATTCGGCCATGATCTTCGACATCAAGGCGGGCGACACCGTCGACCAGCGCGAGTTGATCCGCAAGCTGGTTGCGCTGCAGTACAAACGCAACGACGCCGCCTTCACGCGGGGCACGTTCCGCGTCCGGGGGGACAATCTGGAGATTTTCCCGAGTCACTACGAAGACATGGCGTGGCGGGTCAGTTTCTTCGGGGACGATATCGAGGCGATTAGCGAATTCGATCCGCTTACCGGCAAGCCGGGCGCGAGCCTCGAGAAAGTCCGCGTCTATGCCAATTCGCATTATGTGACCCCCGGCCCGACGATGAAGCAGGCCGCCGAAGCGATCAAATTCGAACTTGCCGAGCGGCTCAAGGAACTGGAGGCCGAAGGCAAGCTGCTGGAGCTCCAGCGGCTGGAACAGCGCACCAATTTCGATCTCGAGATGATCGCCGCCACCGGTTCCTGTGCGGGAATCGAGAATTACAGCCGGTTCCTGACCGGCCGCCTGCCCGGCGAACCGCCGCCGACATTGTTCGAATATCTCCCCGAAAACGCGCTGCTCTTCGTCGATGAAAGCCACCAGACCGTGCCCCAGATCGGCGCGATGTCGAAAGGCGACCACCGGCGCAAGATCACGCTGGCGGAATACGGTTTCCGCCTGCCCAGCTGCATTGACAACCGTCCGCTCCGCTTCAACGAATGGGATGCGATGCGCCCGCAAACCTTTGCAGTATCCGCCACGCCGGGCAATTGGGAGATGGAGCAGACCGGCGGTGCGTTTGCCGAACAGGTGATCCGCCCGACCGGCCTGATCGACCCCCCGGTGGAAATCCGGCCGGTGGAGGACCAGGTGCAGGACTGCATCGATCAATGCCGCCAGGTGGCCGCCAATGGCTACCGCACGCTGGTTACCACGCTGACAAAGCGGATGGCGGAAGATTTGACCGAATTCATGCACGAAGCCGGCCTCAAGGTGCGCTATATGCATTCCGATGTCGAAACGCTGGAACGGATCGAGCTGATCCGCGACTTGCGTCTCGGCGTGTATGACGTGCTGGTGGGGATCAACCTGCTGCGCGAAGGGCTCGACATTCCGGAATGCGGGCTGGTGTGCATCCTCGATGCCGACAAGGAAGGCTTCCTGCGCAGCGAAACCAGCCTGATCCAGACCATCGGCCGCGCCGCGCGCAATGTCGACGGGCGGGTCATCCTCTATGCAGACCGGATGACCGGCAGCATGGAACGCGCGATTGCGGAAACAGACCGTAGGCGCGAGAAACAGCGCGAATACAATCTGGAACACGGGATCACCCCGACCACAATCAAGCGGAACATCCAGGATATCGTCGCCCACACCGCCAGCCGCGACGGCGTGCTGGTGGAGATTGATGCCGAGGGGGCCAACAATCTGGTCGGCCACAATTTGCGCGCCTATATCGAAGGCCTGGAAAAGAAGATGCGCGCTGCCGCCGCCGATCTGGAATTCGAAGAAGCAGGCCGCTTGCGCGATGAAATCCGCAAGCTGGAAGCCGACGAGCTCGGTATCCCCGACACGGACAAGAAAGCGCCTCTTGTCGGCCGCTCGACCGAAGGCAGGCCAGGCACCCGCAAGATGAGCTACGGCCAGACGCAAAGGAAATGGAAGAAGTAGCCGTCAGGCAGCATTCAAGCCCCAAAAATAATCACAACACTCTTGTCGCAGGCGATTTACCGGGCCAGCTGCGGCTGCCATGGAACGGCGTTCAATTCCCGACACCCGCGCCGAAGACAACAGCCGTGCCGGTGACCGGCGTCCACGAAAGCCAGATATGCTCCGCATTGCCCCGTCCCTGCTTTTCGCTCTGGCTGCAACTGCCGCCATGACGGCCTGCAAACCTCCCGCCACCGACGATTATCTCGAAAGGGTGGATCTGGCTGAAGCCACCGGTGCAGGCAGGGCACCCCTGCCGTCTCCCGACACCAGCAAGGCCGTGTGGGCGGATAGCAGTACTGCCGGGCGCATTCTTTTCGGTAACCCGGCCGAAGTGCCCTATCTCGCTCTTTCGTGCGAGGCTTCGCCGACTGGCGAGCCGCTGATAAGGATCATCCGCTTCGCCGCCGCCGATGCGCAGGCGAAGGCGCTGTTCGCCCTGGTCGGCAATGGCCATATCGCCCGCATTCCCGTGGATGCCACGTGGAACGGGCGGGCGTGGCTGTGGGAAGGCACCATTCCGGCGGACGATCCCAAACTTGAAGTGCTGACCGGGAAACGCACCATCACGGCCACCCTGCCCGGCGCAGGAAAGCTCGACCTGAACCCGAGCCCGCTTCCGGCGCTGCTGATCGAAACCTGCCGCAAACCGCTGGCACCGCAGATTCCAGACGGGTGAGCAGTCCCTGTGGCCCTGCTTCAACTCATGCAGGCACCGCAGGGCAGTACCGCGCGAGATAGTCGGCATGACTGGGCATCTGCTGCACCAGGAAACGAATCGACTTCTCCATCTCGCCGAGCTCTTCGGACAATGCCGGCTCTCCGATCACATCGGCCATCGGATTGTGCCCCTTCATGGCGATACCCTGCCCCATCATCACCGCAGTCCAGCTGCTCTCGGTAAACAGCTCGTCTTCCTCGCGGAAAATCTGCCCGTTGAGTTGGAACAGGGCCATCTTTTCCTTGAGGGAATCCGGCACGCTCATGGTGCGGCAATAATTCCAGAACTCGCTGTCGTCACGCGTGGTGGCATGATAATGCAGGATCAGGAAATCGCGGATCCGTTCATATTCCTTGATCGTCAGCCGGTTGAATATATCGGCCTGT
>NZ_JAXMJI010000095.1:0-37411 GCF_034376665.1 Allopontixanthobacter sp.
GAGTATGCCTCTCTGCGGGCTGATCTTGTGGTTGCCGAGCAGCAAGCCAAGGAAGATGCGATCCGGTCCGCCGGGGTGCTCGATTACTGGAGCGGCAAGGGCGAAATCGGCGCATTCCGGGCGACGGGCAACAGCAGCAACACCGGGGTCACCGCAGGGCTGAATCTGCAAAGAACCGGGATCGACTGGCGGCACAAATTCCGTGCCAACGTGAATTACCAGCGCACCAACGGAGTGACCAGCCGGGAACAGTATCTTGCGGCCTACGAGCCGAATTACTCGCTGTCCGACCAGATATATCTCTACGGTCTGACACAGTACGAAAGCGACCGGTTCCAGGGCTATTCCTCTCGCTACTCCTTTTCCGGAGGCGCCGGATACAGGGTCATCGACCGGGAAGGCGCCAATCTGTCGGTCAACGCCGGGCCCGCCTATCGCAACACCGAATTCCTGGCGGGAACGAGCGATAGCGATCTTGCCGCGCTGGCCGCAGTGGATCTCAATTTAAGCCTGACGGACCGGATCAAGCTGACCGAAGACGCCAGCGTCTATTACCAGACGGGCAACAGCACGTATATTTCCTCAACCGGGCTTGAGGCGGCTCTGGGCAGCGGCCTGGCCGCACGGCTTTCCTACAAGGTCGAGCATGACAGCAACCCGCCGATCAACGCAGTGCAAACGGACACCCACAGCCGGTTCACCCTGGTTTACGGGTTCTGATCACCGCTAGCGCGGCACGGCGAACCAGATGGTGTGGCGCGGCCCCTTGTTGCCGGGCCGGGCGCGGACTTCGCGCACTTCGACGTCGAAGCCGCAGGATTCGATCTTTCGGGTGAATTTGTGGTCCGGCGCGGCGGACCAGATTGCCAGCACGCCGCCCTTTGTCAGGGCACGGCGCGCAAAGCGCAGGCCCTCGCGCGAATACAGCCGGTTGTTGGCTTCCCGCACCAGCCCGTCGGGGCCATTATCGACATCCAGCAGAATCGCATCGACCGGCTCCCCGCCTTCGGCGATCTGTTCGATCGCATCGCCGACATCGCCCATCCGCAAGCTGACCCGCGGATCGGACAGGCAGTCGGCCGTCAGTTGCGCCATTGGTCCATGCGCCCATTCGATGATCTCCGGCACCAGTTCCACCACGGTGGCATGGCCCTTCACGCCGATCCGCTGCAATGCGGCGCGCAAGGTGAAGCCCATCCCGTAGCCGCCGATCAGGATATGCGGCGCGGAATTGGACAGCCGATCGATCGTCAGATCGGCAAGCTGCTCTTCGGAAAACTGCATCCGGGTGCTCATCAGCTCGTTGCGGCCCAGCCCGATGATGAAATCGCGGCCGTGCCTGTAAAGCCTTAGCTCTTCGCCGCCGGGAACCTGAGCTGAGCCGAGTAATTCGCGTGCAATCATGATCTATACAATCTCGTCTTCGTCAAACAGAGGGTCGGACAGCGCGGCTTCCTCGATCGCGCTCAGGCGCCGGTGAGCGGTGCCGGGAACTTCAACTTCAGCAACATGGATCAGCGCATCGCCCTGATTGACGACCGGCAGATTGCTGCGCCCGATGATCAGCCCGCCGATGGGGGTGCGGACCTCGATATCCCGGTCGCCAAAGGGATCCGACAGATAGCCGAGGATTTCTTCGTCCACCGCGAAGGATCCGACCTGCTTCACAGCGCGAAAAATCCCCCCCTCCGGCGCGCGCAGCCACATGGTGCGCTTACTCTGGATCGATCGTGCCGCTGCCTTGCGGGGTTCGGGCATCCCCATCCCCATTTGCGACATCACCCGCAGGATGCCGCTGACACCGACGCGGATGCCAAACTCGTCGAAGCGCAGGGCCTCACCCGCTTCCAGTAGCAGCACATCGCATCCCAGATTGGCGGCCGTCTGGCGCAGCGAACCCTCGCGCAGTTTCGATACGATCACGGCAGGAGCGCCGAAAATCTGGGCCATTCGCTCGGCTTCGGGCCGGCCTTCGCTGATGCGGATCTGCGGCAGGTTGACCCGGTGCATTCCGGCCGAATGCAGATCGACGCCGAAATCGCTGCGGGCAATGATTTCCCGGGTGAAGCGATCCGCCAATTGCGCCGCGAGAGAGCCCGAAACCGAACCCGGAAAGCTCCGGTTGAGATCGCGGCGGTCAGGAAGGTACCGCTGGTGTGCCACAAAGCCATAGGCGTTCACGATCGGAATGCACAACAGGGTCCCGGCCAGCCGCCTGGGATTCACCGACTTCAGCAGTCGCCGGATGATTTCCACGCCCATGATCTCATCGCCGTGGACACTGCCGCTGACGAACAGCACCGGTCCGGGGCGGCGACCATGCAACACGCGTACTCGCAGCCCCACATCGGTATCGGTCGACAGGCGGCTGACCGGGATATCGATTGTCTCGCTCGCACCTGGGGCGACCCGGTGGCCGGCAATGTCGAAATGCGTAACCGCGACGCCTTTGTCCAAATCTGCCCCCTTTTTGAAATGTGCGACGGACCCCAAGCCCGCATCCTGATCCCGGACATCTGCACTTCGGGCGGACAAAAGAAAAGGGCCGCGATCCAGCGAATACAAAAAGGCCGCAGGGATTTCTCCCTGCGGCCTTTGTTGCTTCGACGCGGAACGGGGTTAGTCGTCCTTGAGGAAGTCCGGCATGTGGTTCGAGCTGCCGCCTTCGCTGGAAGGAGCCCGGTCACCGTCCGAGCGGCTTCCACCGCCGCGTGGACCCCGATCACGGCCACCATCACGGCCCCCGTCACGTCCACCGCCGCCACCGCGACGTGGACCGCGATCGCCGCGGGGACCACGGTCACCGCCGCCGCCTTCACGCTTTTCGCGCGGTGGGCGGGTGTCTTCCAGTTCTTCGCCGGTTTCCTGATCAACGACCCGCATTGACAGGCGAACCTTGCCGCGCTGGTCGATCTCGAGGACCTTGACCTTGACTTCCTGTCCTTCGGACACGACGTCGGTCGGCTTTTCGACCCGCTCGTTCCTCATTTCGGACACATGGACGGGACCGTCCTTGCCGCCCATGAAGTTCACGAAAGCGCCGAAATCGACAATGTTGACGACCTTGCCGTCATAGACCTTGCCGACTTCTGCTTCTTCCACGATCCCGGAAATCCACTTGCGCGCGGCTTCGATCTGGCTGAGATCGGACGAGGAGATCTTGATCAGACCTTCGTCATCGATGTCCACCTTGGCACCGGTTTCCGCAACGATTTCACGGATAACCTTGCCGCCTGTGCCGATGATGTCGCGGATCTTCGACTTGTCGATCTGCATCGTTTCGATACGCGGTGCGTGGGCCGAAAGTTCGGTCCGTGCGCCGGTCAGTGCCTTGGCCATCTCACCCAGGATATGGGCGCGTCCGGCCTTCGCCTGCGCCAGCGCCTGGGTCATGATTTCCTGGGTTATCCCGGCAACCTTGATGTCCATCTGCATGGTGGTGATACCTTCTTCGGTACCGGCCACCTTGAAGTCCATGTCACCCAGGTGATCTTCATCACCCAGGATGTCGGACAGCACGGTGAAATCGTCACCTTCGAGGATCAGGCCCATCGCGATACCCGAAACGGGGCGCGTAACGGGAACACCGGCATCCATCATCGACAGACAGCCGCCGCAGATCGTCGCCATCGAGGACGAGCCGTTGGACTCGGTGATGTCCGACAACACGCGGATGGTGTAGGGGAAATCTTCCTTGGCAGGCAGCACCGCACGCAATGCGCGCCATGCCAGCTTGCCGTGGCCGATATCGCGGCGGCTCGGTGCGCCGAAACGGCCCACTTCGCCCACCGAATAGGGCGGGAAGTTATAATGCAGCATGAAGTTCGAATAGGACAGGCCTTCCAGCCCGTCGATCATCTGCTCGCTGTCCTTGGTGCCCAGCGTGGTGGTGCAGATTGCCTGCGTTTCCCCGCGGGTGAACAGCGAAGAACCATGCGCGCGAGGCAGGAAGCCCACGATGGCTTCGATCTGCCGCACTTCGTCGGTCTTGCGTCCATCGATGCGGGTGCCGTCCTTGAGGATGGCGCCGCGGACGATTTCGGCTTCCAGCTTCTTGACCACCTTGCCGGCTGCCATCTGGGTCTGACCGTCCGCATCGGCAAAGGCTTCCTTGGCCTTGGCCCGGACAGCATTGAGTGCATCGGAACGCTGCGACTTGTCGGTCAGCTTGTAAGCTGCGGCGATATCGCCGCCGACTATGCCGGCCAACTTGTCCTTGATCGCCGAAGTGTCCGAAACGGCAATTTCCCAAGGTTCCTTGGCAGCCTGTTCAGCCAGGTCGATAATCAGGTTCACAACCTTCTTGATCTCGTCATGCGCAAACATGACGCCGCCAAGCATGATTTCTTCCGAAAGTTCCTTCGCTTCGGATTCGACCATCATCACGGCGTTGCCAGTGGCAGCCACGATTAGGTCGAGTGCGCCGGCAGCGGCGTCGCTCTGGGCCGGGTTGAGGGTGTATTCACCGTCCACATAACCCACGCGGGCCGCGCCGATCGGACCCATGAATGGTACGCCCGAAATCGTCAGCGCCGCAGACGCTGCAATCATCGCGACGATATCCGGCTCAGTCTCGCCGTCATACGACAGGACCTGCGCAATCACGTTGATTTCGTTGTAGAAACCTTCAGGGAACAGCGGGCGTACCGGGCGATCGATCAGGCGGCTGGTCAGCGTTTCCTTTTCGGTCGCGCCGCGCTCACGCTTGAAGAAGCCGCCGGGAATGCGGCCTGCGGAGGAGAATTTTTCCTGGTAGTGGACGGTAAGGGGGAAGAAATCCTGCCCTTCCTTCACACCCTTGGCGGCGGTCACGGCGCACAGCACCACGGTTTCGCCATAGGTTGCCAGCACCGCGCCATCGGCTTGACGGGCAATGCGGCCGGTTTCGAGGGTGAGGGTTTTGCCGCCCCATTCCATCGATACGGTTTTTGTGTCGAACATGTATTTTCCTTCTGAACCCGCCAGCCATATTGCTGCGCGGGGCCTTCTTGTTTCCGGGGGTTCCGTCCCGGACCGGTGCGGGGCTGTTTGCGCCCCTTTGGTCAGACTGCCGAATTGCAGCATCAACCTGTATTCACCCATTTTGCGCCCCCGCGAAGGCGGGGGTCCAGTTTGGCAGGGTGGCTCTTGGCCTCACCAGGCCCCCGCCTGCGCGGGGGAGCGGATAGTGAAGCGGCCCCGAATTGCTTCGGAGCCGCTCCATGAAAACTCTTACTTCCGCAGACCCAGTTTCTGGATCAGGGCGTTGTACCGCTCCACATTGATCTTTTTCAGATATGCCAGCAGGCTGCGGCGCTTGTTGACCATCATCAGCAAACCGCGGCGGGAATGGTTATCCTTGTGGTTCGCCTTGAAATGTTCGGTCAGATTGCGGATGCGTTCAGTCAGGATCGCGACCTGGACTTCCGGAGAACCGGTGTCGCCTTCGGCCTGTGCGTGGTCCTTGATAATCTCTTGCTTGCGCGTCGCTGTTACAGTCATTCAGTTCACTCCGCGACATCGGGAAAGTTGAAACCCCTGACGACTTTCGCCGTCCCGCCGGAAATTTCCATCAACGCAACCGGCACATCATCGTGCGTGGCAAGATAGAGCCCGTCGGATTGGGGCAGCCCGGTAAGAACGCGGCCCTGGCGGACCGCTTCTGCCGTGTCGGGCCCGAGGATAAGAGCCGGGATGTCGTCCAGCCCTGCCTCCAGCGGCAGAATTACGTCTTCAAGTCGCGCGCCCTTACCGATTTCGTTCAATCTGTCCAGCGAAATCGCCTGCGTTTCGTCAAACGGACCAGCCTTGATCCGGCGTAGATAGGTCACATGGCCGACTGTGCCGAGCGCATGGGCAATGTCGCGCGCCAGAGAGCGGATATAGGTGCCCTTGCTAACATGCGCCACCAGAGTCACCGCATCGGCCATTTCGAGCGGCGCGGCGGGATTGTAGGGATCCGGACGCCCGGCGGTCAGCGAAAAAGTGGAATCAGGCAATTCACCCGCCTCATAGGTCGACAAGGTTTGCAGCGAATGGATCGTCACCGCGCGCGTTTTCAGTTCCACATCCTCGCCGGCCCGCGCCAGATCATAGGCGCGCTTGCCGTCCACCTTCAGCGCGGAATAGGCTGGCGGAACCTGCTCGATGTCCCCGGTGAAATGTTCCAGGATCGCCGCCACCGCCGCCATCGGCGGCCGGCGGTTGCTCGTCCTCACCACCGCGCCTTCGGTATCGAGAGTATCAGTCTCCTCGCCGAATTGCAGGGTGAACTCGTATATCTTGCTGGCGTCGAGCATCCGCCCGGCCAGCTTGGTCGCCTCGCCCAAGGCAATCGGCAACACTCCCTCCGCCAGCGGATCGAGCGTTCCGCCATGGCCGGCCTTGACCTTGGCATAACCCGCCTCACGCAGATTGCGCTTCACCGCCGCAACCGCCTGCGTTGATCCCAGCCCGCGCGGCTTGTCGAGGATGATCCATCCATGCGGCACGATCACGCTCCCGATACCGCGTCTGCCAGACCAAGGTACTTGCCCAGTATCCAGTTGACCGGCGGCCCGATGGTGTTTTCCAGCACACCCAGCTGCGGCGCAAACCAGGTGAGCGCGATCAGCCCGAAAAACAGCAGCATCCCGAACGGGCGCAGCTTCTCGTAATGATGGACCCACCGGCGCGGCATCGCCCCTTCGACGATATGCGATCCGTCGAACGGGGGGATCGGCAGCAGGTTGAACATCCCGATAAAGACGTTGATCAACAGGAAATAGAACAGACCAGTCACGAGCGGCAGGACATCGCCCGCGGGGCCCACGATGGTAGACATTCCCGTTTCGCCAAAGGAAATCTGCGCGCCGAGCGGAGCCGCCATCCCGAACGCGACTGCTGCGATGGCAGCCAGCGCAAAGTTCGTTCCCGGCCCCGCCGCCGCAACGGCCATCATGCCGAACCGCGGGTTGGACAGCCGCCGCTGCATCACCGGCACCGGCTTGGCCCAGCCGAATATCGGCCCGCCGACCAGCGCGAGAAAGCCCGGCACCAGCAGGGTTCCCACCGGATCGACATGGCGCAGCGGGTTGAGCGTCAGCCGTCCCTGCTCCTTCGCTGTCGGATCGCCCAGCGCCAGCGCGGACCAGCCATGCGCCACTTCGTGGAACACGATTGCAATGATGAGCGCCGGAATCAGGATCGCGGCGATCAGGATGGTGTCTGTCATGGCGGGTAGATAGGGGGCGTGAGGCCGCTCAACCAGCCCATTCGTCGCGCAGCAGGCCGAATACTGCCGTATCGCGAATATATCCGGTCCAGGTGACGCGATTTCGCCGCAGCGTGCCTTCCCTGACCGCTCCCAATTTGGCGACCGCCGCCATGGACCGGATGTTGCGCGTATCGACCCGAAATTCGATCCGGTTGAAACCATGGGCAAAGGCGTGCTCGATCAGCAATTTCTTCATCTGGCGGTTGAACCCGGTTCCGCGCACGGAGGGGGAGATGTAGGTTCCGCCAATTTCCACCGCGCCGAACCGATCGGGATTGATGTAATTGGTCATGCCGACCACCCGGCCCCGCTCCATGTCGATCACCGCAAAGCGGACCCAGTTGGCAAAACCGTGAAACTCGGCCATTGCCTGATCGAACCCCTCACCCAGCATATTGACCGGGTAGATCTGCCAGATGTCGGGATCTTCCGCGCAGGCAGCACGCAGCGGTTCAAGGTGATGTGCGGCCAATGGTTCCAGCCGGACTGGGTTGTCTTCCAGAACAGTCGATAAATCAGCCACCCAGAGCCTCGCTGAAATGTTTGCGGCACAAGGCAACATAGCGGTCGTTGCCGCCGATTTCCGTCTGCGCTCCCGCTTTCACCGCCGCGCCGCTGGCATCGACCCGCAAATTCATGCTGGCCTTCCTGCCGCAGTGGCAGACCGCCTTCAGTTCGACCAGCGTATCGGCAATGCCGAGCAGCGCAGCGGAGCCGGGGAACAATTCGCCCTGGAAATCAGTGCGCAGGCCATAGCAGATCACCGGGATGCCCGCTTGATCAGCCAGCCGTGCCAATTGCCACACCTGGTCCTTGGTCAGGAACTGCGCTTCGTCCACCAGGACACAGGCCAGCGGCTCCACCGCATGGGCCGCGCTTACGCGCTCGAACAAATTGGTGTCCTCACCGAAGCGGTGCGCATCGGCACCGAGGCCGATCCGGCTTTCGATCGCCTGTTCTTCCGCCCGGTTATCCAGCTTCGCGGTCCACAGCATCGTCGCCATCCCCCGCTCGCGGTAGTTGAAATCCGCCTGCAACAGAGTGGTTGATTTACCCGCGTTCATCGACGCATAGTAGAAGTAGAGTTTGGCCATGATCGGCAGAGCCTTAGCGTGTCCGGGAGGGACTGCGAAGGTGCAAGCCGAATTTGCGGGGGATTTTCATGAGCGAAGCGGCAGCGGGAACGGTCGGTGGCCAAAAGGGCATTCTTGGGTGGATCGAACGGACCGGAAACAGACTGCCCGATCCGGTGTTCCTGTTCTTCTGGCTGATCGCCGGACTGATCGCCATCTCCATCATTGCCTCGCTCGCGGGATGGTCTGCCGTCCACCCGACCGAAATTGACGAAGCGACGGGCGTTGCCACGGTAATTACGGCCGCCAGTCTGTTTTCAGCGGAGAATATTCAGCGGCTGTGGGTCGAAATGCCCCGGACGTTCACCCACTTTCATCCTCTCGGCTATGTCCTGGTGGTGATGCTGGGCGCAGGCGTGGCAGAACGCGCCGGCCTGTTCGGCACCGCCATGCGCGCCGGCGTGCGGGGGGCCCGCGTGGGTCTTCTGACGCCGATCGTGGTGCTGGTCGGGATGATGGGTAATCTGGCAGCCGATGCCGCCTATGTCGTGCTGATCCCGCTAGCGGGAATAATCTTCCATGCTGCCGGGCGGCATCCGATCGCCGGGATCGCGGCCAGTTTCGCCGGGGTTTCCGGCGGATTTTCCGCCAATCTGCTCCCCGGCCAGCTTGATGCGCTGTTGTTCGGCATTACCGAAGCCGCGGTCGAGACTGTCTTCGGTGATTTCACCGCGAATATTGCCGGAAACTGGTATTTCATCGCTGCGATGGTCTTCGTTTTCCTGCCGGTGATCTGGTTCGTGACCGATCGGATGATCGAGCCGCGGCTGGGCAAATGGAACCCTGCGATGGCCGGTTCCGCTGCCCCTGAAGAGGCCAGCGACCGTGATCTGACTGCCGAAGAACGCAAGGGTCTCAAGCGGGCCGGTCTCGCCGCATTATTTGTGATCGGACTTTGGCTCGCCTTTACCCTCGGTCCGGGCACGCCGCTGATCGACGAGGAGGCCACGCCAGAAGCGCGGTTGACCCCCTTCTATCAGTCGCTGGTAGCGGGCTTCTTCCTGCTTTTCCTGCTGAGCGGGTGGGCGTACGGCAAGGCTGCGGGCACGATCAGCGATCATCGCGGCCTGGTCAAAATGATGAGCGAGAGCATGGCGGACCTCGCCTATTATCTCGTGCTCGCGTTCGCGGCCGCGCATTTCGTGGCGATGTTCGCCTGGTCCAATCTCGGGCTGATTCTGGCGGTTCACGGCGCGGATGCCTTGAGCGCGTCGGGCCTGCCCGCATGGGCGCTGCTGGGCGCGATTGTCCTGCTGTCCGCCTTGCTCAACCTGTTCATCGGTTCGGCAAGCGCAAAATGGGCGCTGCTCGCCCCGGTCATGGTGCCGATGCTGATGCTGCTGGGTGTCAGCCCCGAGATGAGCACCGCCGCCTACCGCGTGGGCGACAGCGCGACCAACATCATCACCCCGCTGATGGTCTATTTCCCGCTGATCCTGATTTTCTGCCAGCGGTGGCAGAAGGATTTCGGATTGGGCAGCCTGGCCGCCACCATGCTTCCCTATTCGATCGGCCTGATGGTCGTCGGGGTTACGCTGGTGATCGGCTGGGTTGCGCTCGATTTGCCACTGGGGCCGGGTGCATCGGTGTTCATGGAGATCCCCGGGCATGTGACCAGCCCGGTAGCGGCGGCACCCGCAAGCTAGGCGTCGTCGGCACCCAGATCGCGCACGACCTTCGGATCGTTCAACAGACGTTCGATCCGTTCGGCCTCGTCAAAGCTTTCGTCCCCGCGGAAGTTCAGTTTCGGCGCAAATTTCAGGCCCAGACGCTTGGCCACTTCGCGCTGGAAATATGCGGTGTTGACGCGCAGCGCCTTGATCACGACTGCTTCGTCCTCGCCCAGCAGGGGCTTCACATAGACCGCCGCGTTGCGCAGATCGGGGCTCATGCGCACCTCCGTAACGGAAACGGAATGGGCGGTGAGCGTGTCATCATGCACTTCCTGCCGGCTGAGCAGTTCGGACAGGATATGCCGCACCCGTTCGCCCACTTTCAGGACGCGGACCGATTGCTGTTCGGGGGTGAATTGCTGTCTAGCCATCGCTTGAGTCCATCTTGTCCGCAATCCGCTTGAGGGAGCGCAAATTGCGCGCCGTTCCGCGGGTGCCCAGTTTGCGTTCGATAAAGGGCGCGGTCAATTTGCTGTCGGCAACGCCTTGGCCAAAATCGATATGCAAAGCGCCGGTTCCGGCCGCGAGGCGTTCCCCGCCCCGCCCCGTTCCCGTGGTCCCGACGAAACTGGTGATCAGATCGTCAAACTGTTCTGCTGTGGGTTGGTGTTCGAGCCAGTGAACGTGGACGAATTTGTCGTCATTCTCGCCGTGAAACGGATTCTCCGCAATCGCCGCGAGAACTTCATCCCGGCTGCGCACGACCACCACGGAATTGATATCGAATTCCTCTTTCAGAATGAAAGCGATCTTCTGTGACAATCCGGGAGTCGGGCGTTCATCATGCCGGAACAGCACATTGCCGCTGGCAATGACGGTTTCGACATCCTCGAAATCCTCATATTTCAGAGCATTCCGAAGGTCCTCCATCATCAACCGGTTACCGCCGACATTGATGGAACCGAGAAAGGCGACGTATTGGTTCATCCGACTCCGGCACCCCAAAGGAGAAATAGCCCAAACACTGCGGCGGTCAGCGCGAACGGCAGCAGAATTAGGCCAACAACCAGACGCGCCCACCTGTTCGGCCTATATGCCTCCGCTATCTTGCAGCCCTACAGAACCCGTTCACGCTCCTCGACTTCGAACACTTCGAGCATATCACCCGGCTTGATGTCGTTGGTGTCTTCCAGGACCACGCCGCATTCCAGACCGGTGCGGACTTCGTCCACATCGTCCTTGAAGCGCCGCAAGCTGGCGATGGTCGTGGCGGACACGATAACATCCTCGCGCGTGAGGCGTGCGTGCAGCCCCTTGCGGATGACGCCTTCGGTAACCAGCAGGCCGGCTGCCTTGTCCTTCTTGCCGGACTTGAACACTTCCTTGACCTCGGCCCGGCCGACCACGTGTTCGATCTTCTCGGGACCGAGTTCGCCGGCCATTTCCTTCGCGATTTCCTCGGTAAGGTGATAGATCACGTCGAAATATTTCATCTCGACGCGGTCCCGCGCAACCAGCGCACGGGCCTTGGGATTGGGCCGAACGCCGAAACCGATGATCGGTGCCTTTGATGCCGCCGCCAGAATTACGTCGCTTTCGGTGATCGCGCCGACCCCGGCGTGCAGGACACGCACCTTGATCAAATCGTTCGACAGGGCGTGAAGCGCGGTGTTGATCGCCTGCACCGAGCCCTGGACATCGGCTTTCACCACGACAGGAAATTCGACCACGTCGGTCTTCATGGAGGAGAACATCGCGTCGAAATTGGTCGGCGCGAGGGCGGTACGCGTTTCGGTCGCCTTTTCGCGGCGATATTGCGCCACTTCGCGGGCGCGCTGTTCGTTTTCCACCACCGTCAGCTGTTCACCGGCGTCCGGCACACCGCCAAGGCCGAGTACCTCGACCGGCATGGACGGACCAGCTTCCTTGATCTGCTTGCCCTGATCGTCGACGATAGCTCGGACCTTGCCGCTTTCGCTGCCGACCACGAAATTATCGCCTTTCTTGAGCGTACCGCGGGTAATCAGCACCGTCGCCACCGGGCCGCGGCCCTTGTCGAGCTGGGCTTCGATCACGATGGCTTCAGCCGGACGATCCGGACGCGCCTGCAATTCGAGCAGTTCCGCCTGCAGCGCAATCTTGTCGAGCAATCCGTCGAGGTTGGTCTTGTTCTTGGCCGAAATCTCGACATCCTGGACATCGCCCGACATTGCTTCGACCATCACATCGTGTTCGAGCAGCCGTTCGCGGATTTTCTGCGGGTTGGCTTCAGGTTTGTCGATCTTGTTGATCGCGACAATCATTGGCACACCCGCTGCCTGCGTGTGTTTGATCGCCTCGATCGTCTGCGGCATGATCCCGTCATCGGCCGCGACCACCAGCACCACGATATCGGTGACGTTGGCACCGCGCTGGCGCATTTCGGTGAAGGCCGCATGACCCGGCGTATCGAGGAAGGTGATCTTGTCACCGTTCTTGGTCGTGACCTGATACGACCCGATATGCTGGGTGATCCCGCCGGCTTCACCGCGCACTACATCGGTGCCGCGCAGGGCATCGAGCAGGCTGGTCTTGCCGTGATCGACATGGCCCATGATCGTCACCACAGGCGGGCGCGGACGCAGGGTTTCTGCCGGGTCGGAATCGACTTCCTTCTGGATGTCCACATCGCTGTCGGACACGCGCTGGATGGTGTGGCCGAATTCCTCGACCAGCAACTCCGCTGTATCCTGATCGATTGTCTGATTGACGGTGACCATCATGTCCATGTTGAACAGCGCCTTCACCAGATCGGCGCCCTTTTCGCCCATCCGCTTGGCCAGTTCCTGCACCGTGATAGCTTCCGGCACCACGACATCGCGGTACTGCTTCTCGCGCTGCTTGCGGGCTCCGCCGCCTTGAATGCGGCGCTCCTTCTCGCGCGCACGCTTGAGCGCGGCGAGCGAACGGGCGCGCGCGCCTTCATCATCGTTGAGCGCACGATTGACAGTCAGCTTGCCGCTGCGCCGACGGTCTTCCTCGGCTTTGCTGGTGCGCTTTTCTTCCTTCTTCTTCTTTTCCGGGCGCTTGGCTTCGGGGCGGGCGACCGGCGTGAAGCGGCGCGCGGCGGGTGCCGGCGTGGCTTCGGCGTCCATGATCGCCTCGACTTCGGCCTCCGCTTCGGGGTCCAGTTTCTTGGCCGCTTCTGCGGCAGGTGCAGTATCGGCTGGCGCGGATTTGGCCTCCGCTTCCGCAGGTTCGCCATCCTCAGCTTCGCGATTGGCTTCGGCGCGCTGCTTCTCGCCAGCGAGCGCCTTGGCCTTTTCCGCTTCCTCGCGGCGCCGTGCTTCCTCGGCGGAACGCAGGCGATCTTCCTCGGCCTCGCGCTGCAGACGGGCAACGCGTTCCTGCGCGGTTTCGTCCGAAGCCGGTGCCTTCCTTGCGGCGGGCTTCGGCGCAGGGGTTGGCGCGGGCGCACGCGCCGGGGCCGGCGTTGGCGCGGCAGACACTTCCTCGACCGGCGGAGCCTCACCCGGCTTCACCAGTTTGCGGCGACGCTTCACCTCGACCGTGACCTTGTTGGTCCGGCCGTGGCTGAAGGTCTGTTTGACCTCACCGGCATCGACCGCCCGCGAAAGGCCCAGAGGCTTGCGGGTGCGTGTCGGTTTGTCTTCAGTATCGCTCATAAAACCAGTCTATCCTTCAAAACTCAATTCGTCGCCCAAATGATCTGCAATGGGCGGATCATTGGTTTCGTTTTCAGCATCATGTCCGGCCTGCTCGGTTTCCCCGAGGCGCCCGATAAAATGCAGCAGTCGCGCCAGAACGGGTTCGATCCGTTCCGCCGAAGCCCTGTCGGCAAGCGCGAGATGGACGACATTGTCGCGGCCCAATGCCACAGACAGAGCCGCCCGGTCCAGTGGCAAGCGTATTCCTTGTGCTCCGGAGCCTTCAATATCCTGGCCCACGCGCCATGCCTGATCCAGTTTGCGGCTGCCATCCAGGCTGGCATCGCTGGCGTGCATCAACAGACCGACACGCCCGCGCCGGGCCTGTTCGGCAATCCGGTCCGAACCCAATATAAGCTTTCCCGCGCGCATTTCGAGACCGAGCCGGTCACACAAGAGCCGCCTCAGGCCGGTTTCGATGCGGTCGGGAAGATCGTCGGGCACTTCCAGGCGGGCACCCTTGAACGCCCGCGCCAGCGCGCCGCGCAGTTTGCCGCCGCCTTTGCCCGCGCCCATTGCCGCTTCGAGTTCGGTGCGCGACACGCCCAGCCACGCACCCCGCCCGGGTGCGCGCGCCAGAAGATCGGGCAGGACCTGCGCGGTTCCATCGGGGCCGTCAGGTGAAATCGCCAGGCGGATCAGGGTCCCCCGCGGGGCGACCTCACCGGTCAGGATGCACTTGCGTTCCGGACAGGATTCCCCGGCCGCGGAAGTGCGCGTCCGCGAAGGGTCGGCTTTGGCGGAATTTACGCGCTCATTGTGTGGAGTCCGCATCAGCGGCCTCCTGTGTGTCGGAAGCGGCTGCTGTAGCAGGCGCTTCATCTTCGAACCAATGCGCTCGCGCGGCCATGATGATCTCGTTGCCCTGTTCTTCGGTCAGGCCGAACACACCCAGCACGCCGCCCTTGTCTTCGGTGCGCTGCGGACGCTTCATCGGCGGGCCCTCGGCATTCGCGCGGCGGCGCGGGGCCTCGCGCTTCTTGGCGATCAGTTCGTCGGTTGCGAGATCGGCCAAATCGTCGAGCGTCTTGATCCCAGCCTTGCCCAGCACGACCAGCATCTGTTCGGTCAGATGCGGCATTTCGGCCAGATCATCCTCGACCCCCAGTTCGCGGCGTTCGGCGCGGGCGGTGTCCTCGTGCCGTTCCAGCGCTTCGGTCGCGCGGCTCTGCAGTTCTTCCGCCAGTTCCTCGTCGAAACCTTCGATGCTGGCGAGTTCCGCCAGTTCGACATAGGCAACTTCTTCCAGCTCGGCGAAACCTTCGGCAACCAGCAGCTGCGACAGGGTTTCGTCCACGTCGAGTTCTTCCTCGAACATCTTGGAGCGTTCCGCGAATTCGCGCTGGCGCTTCTCGCTCGCTTCTTCCTCGGTCATGATGTCAATCTGGTGACCGGTCAGCTGACTGGCGAGACGGACATTCTGACCGCGGCGACCGATCGCCAGGCTGAGCTGATCATCGGGGACAACCACTTCGATGCGGCCTTCTTCCTCGTCCAGCACGACGCGGCTGACGGTTGCAGGCTGCAAACCGTTGACCACGAAGGTCGCGGTGTCTTCGGACCAGGGGATGATGTCGATCTTCTCGCCCTGCAATTCCTGGACTACCGCCTGAACGCGGCTGCCCTTCATGCCGACGCAGGCACCGACCGGGTCGATGCTGCTGTCGTGACTGATCACGCCGATCTTGGCGCGGCTGCCCGGATCGCGAGCGGCGGCCTTGATTTCGATGATGCCGTCATAGATTTCGGGAACTTCCTGCGCAAACAGCTTCTTCATGAAATCGGGATGTGCGCGGGACAGGAAAATCTGCGGACCGCGGTTGTTGCGTTCCACCTTGGTAATCAGCGCCCGGACGCGTTCGCCCACGCGGGCAGCCTCGCGGGGGATCTGCTGGTCGCGGCGGATAACACCTTCGGCGCGGCCGAGGTTGACGATCACATGGCCGAATTCAACCGACTTGATAACCCCGGTGATGACTTCGTTCGCGCGGTCCTTGAATTCTTCGTACTGGCGTTCGCGCTCGGCATCGCGGACCTTCTGGAAGATCACCTGCTTGGCGCTCTGCGCGTCGATCCGGCCGAGGTCCACCGGAGGCAGCGGGTCGACAATGAAATCGCCGACAGCCGAACCCGGCTGCAGCTTTTCAGCCTGCTTCAGGTCCACCTGCTTGAAGTAATCCTCGACTTCCTCGACCACTTCCACGACGCGCCACAGGCGCAGATCGCCAGTGACCGGGTCAAGCTTGGCACGGATATCGTTTTCCGCGCCGTAGCGGTTGCGCGCACTTTTCTGGATCGCTTCTTCCATCGCTTCGATAACGATCGACTTGTCGATCATCTTCTCGGTAGCAACGGCGGTCGCAATTGCGAGTAGCTCTGCCTTGTTGGCGGAAATTGCACTGGCCATCAGTCGTCAGCCTTCTCTTCTTCTTCGAAAATCTCGTCGGCACCACTGGTGTCGATCGGTCTGGTTGCAGCGATCAGCGCGTCTGTAAGGACCAGCTTCGCCGAATGAATCATGTCGAGCGCCACGGAATGCCGCTTCGCCTGTTTATCGTCCACGGTCACCAGATCGCCTTCGATTCCGATCAGTGTACCACGAATATTGCGCTGCCCGTCAATCTTGTCGACCAGCGCCAGCTTGACTTCGTGCCCGGACCAATTGCCGAAATCCTTCGGCCGGGTAAGCGGGCGGTCGATGCCGGGGGAACTGACTTCGAGGTGGTAATTCCCCTCGACCAGTTCCTCGCCCGATTCTTCCAGTTCGTCGATCCTGGCGGACACCGCGCGCGACAGGGCGGCGCATTGTTCGATCAGCAGCTGCCCGGTGGCGGGATCTTCGGCCATGATCTGCAAGGCGCGCTCGCCGTCACCGGCTTCGGAGCCGGTCATGATCACGCGCACCAGATCAAACCCGAGCGCGGCCGCTTCGGGTTCGATAATCTGTGTCAGGCGTGCCAGATCGGCCATTGATGCTCCAATAGATCGACATATGCGGCAAAGCAGTTTCGCGCCGGCCCCTTTCGGCGCCAGCCCCACTTCATCAAGACAATGTCGGGATTGAGGCCCTTTAGAGCGTCACGGAATTAAATGCAACAAGGCATAGTCGCACAGGTACGGCTTTTTGCCTTATTCGCTCAGCCCATGCTTCTTGATGCAGTGACGCAGCTGATCGTAAGTCAGGCCGAGCGCCTTCGCGGTCTGGCGCTGGTTCCAGCGATGCTTGCCCAGTGCGTGTTCGACAATCGTTCGTTCATGCGCCTCGACGGCGGCCTTCAGGTCCTCGATGGTATCGAGATTTTGCGGCACGTCCGAGTTGCCTGTGCCTTTCGGCGCATCGGTGTTCCGCTGCTGTTTGCGGGTCGCGGGTTCGAACGGTTTCCACGGGCTGTCGAACGGGTCGAACACCAGATGGCTGATAGGTTCCTGCCAATTGTCCCACCGGTAAACGCCGCGTTCCACCACATTGCGCAGTTCGCGCACGTTTCCCGGCCACGGATATTCTTCAAGTTGCGCGGCGACATGATGGGAAAAGCCGGGCCAGCTTTCCCATCCGATCTCCGCCGCCATCCGCCGTCCGAAATATTCCGCCAGCACCCCGATATCCCCTTCACGCACCCGCAGGGGCGGGAGAGTGATCACCTCGAAACTGAGCCGATCGAGCAAGTCGGCGCGAAAAGAGCCCTGCTCCGCCAGCTGCGGCAGATTTTCATTTGTCGCGGCGACAATCCGGACATCCACCCTGATCGGCCGGGACGATCCGATCCGGGTCACCTCGCCATATTCGACCGCCCGGAGCAGTCTTTCCTGCGCGCCCATCGACAATGTTCCCAGTTCGTCGAGAAATAACGTGCCCTTGTCGGCTTCTTCGAACCGGCCGGCGCGCGCTTTGGTAGCACCGGTAAAGGCACCGGCTTCGTGACCGAACAATTCGGCCTCGATCAGCGTTTCCGGGAGAGCGGCACAATTCATGGTCACCAGTGGTTCCCCCCAGCGCGGCGACAGGCGATGCAGGCGCTCGGCGATCAGCTCCTTGCCGGTTCCGCGCTCGCCCACCACCAGCACCGGGCGGCGCATCGGCGCGGCGCGGCTGGCTCTTTCGACCGCGTCGAGAAAGGCCCCAGACTGGCCAATAAACTGGTTATCGCGCTCCATACCCCAACCTATAGGAAATATTCCCGAATCTTGGCAAGACTTACCATCAGCCGTAGGAAATGCGAAAGCGAAAATAACTGAATTCTGCCGTTTCTGCGGTTTGGCACACTCCTTGCTGAGTAGTGAACAACGCAATTCGGGAGGATCCCTCAATGTACAACCGCAGCTTTTTCCAGACCAAAGTCGGACAGGCCGCATCCGCAAGCATTCTCGCCATGGTGGCCTTTGTGGCCATGAGCGGACAGATGCAGATGGCTCCATCCTTCGGGTCCGCACACGCGGCCACGATCAACTGCGATGTGGAACTTGCATGACCGACCAGTCTGACAAAAACCCCCTAGGGCCGGAGCGCGTCTCCCCCCCGGACAATTCTCCGGCCCGCCCTTCTTCGTCCAGAAGCGGTGAATCGCGCTTCGAAACCGAAGTCGAACGCCTCCGCCGCAGCCCGACACCGACCCAAAGCCACCCCAATCAGGGCAATGCCAGCCGGTCGGGCGATTTCAACTTTTCCGGAGTACCCTTGATGGGCATTTTCAGCCGTACACGCGATATCATTGCCGCCAATTTCAACGATATGCTCGACAAGGCGGATGACCCCGCGAAGATGATCCGCATGATCATCCTCGAAATGGAGGAAACCCTGGTCGAAGTGCGCGCCAGCGCGGCGCGGACGATCGCGGACCAGAAGGAAATGCATCGCCACACCGTGAAGCTGGACAAATTGCAGGCCGACTGGGGCGAGAAAGCCCAGCTCGCGTTGAGCAAGGACCGCGAGGATTTGGCCCGCGCAGCTCTGGTCGAAAAGAAGAAGGCCAGCGACATGGCGGAGCAGCTGAACGCCGAAATCGCCGTGCTGGACGATGCTCTGCGCGCTTACGAGCAGGACATCGGCAAGCTGCAGCACCGCCTGCGCGAAGCCCGTAGCCGCCAGACCGCGATCGCGGCCCGGCTGGAAAGTGCTGAAAACCGCGTCAAACTGCGCACCCTGCTCAGCACCGAGCGGGTCGACGAAGCGCTGTCGCGGTTCGACCAGCTGGAACGCCGGGTCGATTACGCCGAAGGCCGCGCCGACGCGATGAGCATCGCCGATGGCACCGGCAAGCCGTCCCTGTCCGACGAGATTGCCGCGCTGGAAGGCGCGGACAAGGTGGACGAAGAACTCGAAGCAATGAAGCGCGCCATGGGCAGCGCAGCGAAAAAGGACTGACCGATGGAAGACGCACTCCCCTTTATCATCGTGTTCCTCGGGCTGCCGTGGATCATCTTTCACTACATTACCAAATGGAAAACCGCGGCGACGATCACCGGCGACGACGAACAATTGCTCGACGAACTCTATCACCTGGCCAAGCGGCTGGATGACCGGATGGACACGGTCGAGCGCCTGGTCGCTTCCGACAATCCGGAATTCAACTCCGCCCGCCTGATCCACGACCGCGACATCGACAACCAGCCGCTGCGCGAGCTCGACCGGCTGCTCGCCGAGAAAAAGGGAACCCGCTCATGACCAGCGAACGCACCACACTCTACCGCGACAAGAAGAACGCGAAACTTATGGGCGTCTGTTCCGGGATCGCCGATTACACCGGGGTCAACGCCCTGTGGGTCCGGCTCGGAGCGCTGATGCTGACCTTTATAACCGGCGGCACCACCATCCCATTCTATTTCGTCGCCGGGCTGTTGCTCAACAAGAAGCCGCCGCATCTCTATGTGGACCAGGAAGAGCAGAAATACTGGCAGCGTGTGCGTCAGTCGCCGGCTCGTACAGCCCGCGAAGTTCGCGCCCGGTTCCGCGACATCGACCGCCGCCTGGCCGATGTGGAGACATATTACGTCACCAGCAACCCGCGCCTGTCGGCTGAAATCGACCGGCTGCGCTGAAATCCGGACTTAGGGAGGACTGAGACATGGGTGATTTGATTGGATTGGTGGCGGTTTCCGCTCCGTTCCTGATGGTGTTCGGCATCGTCTGGATCAGCAGCCAGAAGAAACTCGAAGAAAGGCGCATTGCCGCAACTGCCGAAAGCAGCGCCGAAAAGGCCGCGCAATATGCGGCGCATACGGCGGAACTGGAAAAGCGGGTGCAGGTTCTCGAACGCATCGTAACCGACCGCGGCTATGACATCGCCACCCAGATCGAAGCGCTGCGCGATACGCGTGCTGTCGAAGGCGAAGCCGGTGTGCCGCTCAAATCCAGAGACAGGGAAAACATCTGATGCCGTTCGAATTCACTTCAGAAGTAATCGCCATCGTCGGCGTGGCCGGCATGATCGGCTGGGTGCTCACCACATGGATCCGCGTCAAGAACGGTTATCCGCTCGACGGCGCCTGGGGACAGGCCGTCTATCCCAAATCCGACGCCGAGGCCCAGGAGCGGGTTGGCCGGCTGACCAGGGAGAATGCGCAGCTGCACGCCGAAATGGGATCCTTGAAGGACCGTCTTGCCGTAGTCGAACGGATCGTGACGGACGGCGGCTATGGCCTGACTGCGGAAATCGAAAGATTGCGCGATGACCGCGCGAACGGCGTCCCGCTGCGGCAGCGGCAGGCCGAGAGGAGCTAATAATGGGCGAACTGGTAGTAATCTTCAGCTTTATCCTGCTGATCGCGCTGATCGCGTTCGGAATGGGCGGTGCGATCCACAAACGGGATCTGGCGTTCAAGCAGCGCAAGCTGGAACTGGAAGCTGGCAAGGGATCCACTATCGGTTCCGAAGCAGCGCAGAAGATCGAGACGCTCGAACAGCGTGTGCGCGTGCTGGAACGCCTCGCCACGGACCGCGGGCAGGACCTGGCGCTGCAGATCGAGAACCTGCGTGGTTCCACTCCGCCTGAAATCGCGCCCGCTTATTCTATCCGGCACGAGGAAACCCGCGCATGAGCTGGGCCACCGCAATTGTCCTGATCGTGCTGATTTCGGCCATCGCGGGCGTCATGCGTTCGCGGAGCCGGATTGACCGAAGAGGTGGGCACGAAACGCCCGATCAGGTCACTTCGCCGGAACGCGAACGGGAATTGCAGCGCGAAGTCACCGAACTGCGCGAGAGGATCAAGGTGCTCGAACGCATTGCGACCGACACCAACAGCAGCGAAGCCCGCGAGACAAAGGCGATTGCCGAGCAGATCGAGCGCTTGCGCGAAAAGTAGACTGTATTCTCTATCGAAGGTCGCGAGGAGGACCGGGAGATGAATGATCAGATTATCTATGCTGCAACCGTGCTGTCCGGCCTTGGACTGGTCACCTTGGTTGCTCTGCGGGGCTGGCAGGGCTGGCTGGCGCTAAAGGAGCGCGAGCTGGACCGCATGACGGTCGGCCCCCGCGCCAACCTGCGCGAAGTGGAAGACCGCACCATCGATGGTGCTGCCGGTATCGGTATGGCCCGCATAGAGATCGCCGACCTGAAGGAACGCATCCGCCGGCTCGAAGCCATCGCAAGCGGGGTGGATTTGTAATCCTGCGTCGCTACATGCAGGCCATGCGAACCCTCGACGACATATCCGAAGAATACGAATTTCTCGAAGGCGATGAACGCTACCGCCTGCTGATCGAACTCGGGCGCGAGCTGGACCCGATGCCCGATGCTCTCAAAACCGACGCAACGCTGGTGCGCGGCTGTTCCGCCAGCGTCTGGGTCTATCCCACCGTCCAGAACGGCCGGCTGCATTTTCTGGCTGACAGCAATGCGGCGATCACCAAGGGTATCGTCGCCCTCGTGATCTCCGCCGTGCAGGACAAGCCCGCAAGCGAAGTCGCCGCAATGGACGTGACCGCCGCACTCGAACCGTTCGATCTCAGGAACCAGCTCAGTTCCAACCGCACACAGGGCGTTCCCAACATGATCGCGCTGGTGAAAGAGCACGCCGCACGCCTGGCGGCCGCGGCCTGAGGTGCGCCATCTGTATCTTGCCGGCGGACTGGTCGCGGTCGCATTGGGTGCAATCGGCGCGGTGCTGCCGATCATGCCCACCGTGCCGTTCCTGCTGCTCGGGGTTTACTGCTTTGCCCGGAGCAATCCGGAATGGGAACGCAAGATCCTCAATCATCCGCAATGGGGACCGCAAGTGCGCAACTGGACGGAGCGCAGGGCCATATCCCGCCGCGCGAAGATCATGGCGATCGGGGCAATGGCTACCGGCGCGGTGGTTACGTGGTACGCGCTGGGGGCGCCGTGGTATTATATCTCCATCGCAATCCTGGTGATCGGCGGTCTATGGATCGCCACCCGAAACGAGTGATACAGGAAGCTACGGAATGCTGCCGGGATTGCCACTACTCCGGAACAGGCCGCGCTTGCTGCCGTTGATGGGGCAACGCCAACGGAGAAGAGTATGAGCATCCTAATTCTAATCGCCAGTATCCTGCTGCCGCCCCTGGGCGTGGCGCTGAAACACGGCATCAGCCGGGATTTCTGGATCAATCTGATCCTCACCATCATCCTGTTCGTGCCCGGCGTGATCCACGCGGTCTACGTCAATTTTCTGAGATAGGGGCCAGCACAGCCGAATACGGCTCAGGCCCCGGCGCTTTCCCGCACCACGGCGATCCCCGCCTCGCGCTGGCGTTTGAGATCCGCTTTCAGCTTGGCCGGATCATGCGCAATCACGAAACCGAAGCTGACGCCGCCTTCCTTGCCGATAGTCGCATGGTGCAATTTATGCGCCTGCACCAACCGCTTGGCATAGCCGCGTTTGGGCGCCCAGCGGAAATAGCGCTGATGGACCAACCCGTCATGCACCAGAGTATAGATGATGCCATATCCGAGGATCCCCAGCCCGATCCATGTGGCAGGCCCCCACGCGGAGGCACCGGCGACCAGCGGACTCCCCAGGGCGAACATCGAAATGCTCATCGCCGCGCCGACGATGCCGTAGAGATCGTTTTTCTCAAACACCTTGTCATGCGGTTCATGGTGGTCGCGGTGCCACCCCCAACCCCAGCCATGCATGATGTATTTATGGCTCGCCCATGCGACCCATTCCATCGCCAGAAATGTGGCGATCACAATCAGCACGGGAATGGCGATATTCATGGCAGTGCCTGATATAAACTAATCGTCCCGGTGAAAAAAGAACTTCGCTATCTCTTCCCCGATCCGGGCAGGCCGCAATGTCTCGGCATCGATGCAGCACCAGCTGGAACTGATTTCGGCCAGCACCTCTTCGCCGCGCTCGATCACTGTGTGATAGAATGCCCGTGCGCCCTTGATGCTTTCCAGCACGGTGCGGGCAATGACCGTATCGTCCAGAAACGCCGGTTTTCTGTAGGTTATCTCATGCTTCAACGCCACCCAGGCACGGCTCGCAACCGCGTCGGCAGGGGCGATATCGCGCCAGTGGGACAAGACCGCGTCCTGCACCCAACCCAAATAGCGGGCGTTGTTCACATGCCCCATGAAATCGATGTCGGCAGGCAGGATGTTGATCCGGTGGGTATAGGGTTTGGCGGGCATGGACATCATGTAGGTGTTCAAACCTTTCCTTTCCATGACAAGGAATTTCCTGCGCGCGAGATTGCTTGCAACTGTTGCCCAATGGTCGCTAATTCCGGGCGATGGCCAACAAACCGCGCACCTTGTACGAGAAGATCTGGGATGCCCACGTGGTCGAAACACGCGATGACGGCACCAGTCTGATCTTCATCGACCGCCATCTGGTACACGAAGTCACCAGCCCTCAGGCATTCGAAGCGCTCCGGCTGGCTGGACGCAAGGTCCGCCGTCCCGAATTGACGCTGGCGGTGCCGGATCACAATCTGCCGACCACCGCGCGGCTGGATGGACAGGGCAAGCGCATCCCGATTGCCGACGCACAGAGCGCCGCGCAACTGGCCGCGCTGGAAGCCAATGCGCCCGCCTTCGGCATCCGCTATATCGACGCCAGCGCGGCCGAGCAGGGGATTGTCCATGTGGTCGGCCCCGAACAGGGGTTCTCCCTGCCCGGTTCGACTATCGTCTGCGGGGACTCCCATACCGCCGCGCATGGCGGGGTCGGCGCGCTCGCTTTCGGGATCGGCACCAGCGAGGTGGAGCACGTGCTCGCCACACAGACGCTGCAATTGAAGCGTTCGAAAACGCTGGAAGTGGTGGTCGACGGCGCGCTGGGAACCGGGATCACCCCCAAGGACCTGATCCTTCACATCATCGGCGAGATCGGCACCGCTGGCGGCACCGGCTACGTGATCGAATATCGCGGCAAAGTGTTCGAGGAGATGAGCATCGAAGGCCGGCTGACGGTGTGCAATATGTCGATCGAAGCCGGCGCCCGCGCAGGGCTCGTCGCGCCGGATGAAAAGACTTTCGCCTATCTCGCCGGCCGCCCGCTTGCGCCCAAAGGAGCTGATTGGGACGCCGCAGTGGCGTGGTGGCAAAGTCTGCCAAGCGATCCGGGCGCGGTATTCGACAAAAGCGTGCGGATCGACGCGGGCGATATCCAGCCGACGGTAACCTGGGGTACCAGCCCTGAAGACGTGGTGCCAATTGGCGGTGCGGTGCCGGACCCCGCGAGCTTTGCCGATCCCTCGAAACAGGCGGCAGCCGCCAAGAGCCTCGACTACATGGGCCTGAAACCCGGCCAGCTGCTGTCCGAAGTGCCGGTCGAGAATATCTTCATCGGCAGCTGCACCAACAGCCGGATCGAGGATTTGCGGTCCGCTGCAGAAATCTTGCGCGGAAGGCACAAGGCCGACAACGTCAAATGGGCGATCGTCGTGCCTGGCTCCGGTCTGGTCAAATTGCAGGCTGAGGAGGAAGGTCTCGACCGGATATTCACCGACGCCGGTTTCGAATGGCGCGAGCCGGGCTGTTCGGCCTGTCTGGGGATGAACCCGGACAAGGTTCCGCCGGGCGAACGCTGCGCCTCCACCAGCAACCGGAACTTCGTCGGCCGGCAGGGCCCGGGTGCGCGAACCCATCTGATGTCCCCCGCGATGGCGGCGGCAGCGGCGGTGGCAGGCCATCTGACCGACGTGCGCGAGCTAACAGCGTAGGACAAGCCGCATTGCCCAGTCTGGCGAACTTGTCGATTACGGGCTTGAAGTGCAGGTTTTCCGATCACATAGGTAGATTATGACCAAGAAGATCCCCTCCTCGCTCCCCGGTTCGCTGGGCGGAAAGGCCGCCATGGCCGGAGCCGCCATCGGCTCTGCCGCCATTGCCGCCGCCTTGCTGTACGCTTCCAGACGGCGTGAAAAGAAGGCAAACGAAAGCAGAGACCGTCCGGTGGATCCACCGGAGACCGATTGATGGAAGCTGTTGCGACGATTACCGGCCGGGCAATTCCCTTCGGCCGCAAGAATGTCGACACCGACGTGATCATTGCCGCGGAATGGCTGAAAACGACCAGCCGCGAAGGGCTGGGCCAGGGCGCCTTCGCCAGCATCCGTGCGGAACCCGGCAATGTGTTCGACGACCCCGCTTTTGCCGGGGCCCCGATCCTGATTGCGGGCGATAATTTCGGCTGCGGATCGAGCCGTGAACACGCCGCCTGGGCGCTGCTCGACATGGGCATAACCGCAGTAATCGCGCCCGGCTTTTCCGATATCTTCGCCAGCAACGCCTTCAAGAACGGTATCCTGACTGTGACCCTGCCGCAGGAACAGATCGACCGGCTTCTGGAAGTCGCGCAAACCGATCCGCTCACGCTGGACCTTGAAAACCAGATGGTGACTACCCCGTTCCAGGATCGCTTTGCCTTCGAAATTGATCCCTTCCGCAAGATGTGCCTGACCGAGGGGCTGGACGAGGTCGGTCTGACCCTGACCCGTGATGCCGCCATCGGGACCTATGAACAACGTCAAGCTGCCCAGATGCCCTGGCTGGCCAAAGGAATTGCTGCATGAAAGCCTTGTTGTCCAAAGCCGTTGGTGGCCCCGAAACGCTGGTCCTGGAAGATGTGCCCGATCCTGTCCCGGGCAAGGGCGAAGTTCTGGTCAAGGTTGCAGCCTGCGCGATCAACTATCCCGACGCGCTGATCATCCGCGATATGTATCAGGTCAAGCCGCCGCGGCCTTTCGCGCCGGGTAGCGAGATTTCCGGCACGATCGAAGCGCTGGGCGAGGGGGTCGAGGGCTGGGAAGTCGGCGATCGGATCCTGACCGGCACCGGCTTTGGCGGATTGCAGGAGAAACTGGTGCTGCCTGCCGACAAGCTTTTCCGGGTGCCGGACGGTGTATCGCTGCCCGAAGCCTCCGCCCTGTTGATGACTTACGGCACGACCATCCACGGGCTGAAGGACCGCGGGCAGATCAAGGCGGGCGACACCATGCTGGTACTTGGCGCAGCGGGCGGCGTGGGCCTGTCGGCAGTCGAACTGGGCAAGGCCTACGGCGCGCGCGTGATCGCGGCGGTGTCGAGCGAGGAGAAGGCCGAGGCCTGCCGCAAGGCCGGGGCGGACGATGTCGTCATCTATCCCCGCGCACCGTTCGACAAGGACACGTCCAAGCAGCTCGCCAACGCGTTCAAGGACGCTGTCGGGCCGAACGGCGCGGACATCGTCTATGACATCGTCGGGGGGGACTATTCCGAACCGGCCCTGCGCGCCATCGCCTGGGAGGGGCGCTTTCTGGTGGTCGGTTTCCCCGCCGGGATTGCCAAGATGCCGCTCAACCTCACCCTGCTGAAAAGCTGCGACATTCGCGGCGTGTTCTGGGGTGCGTTCACCGTGCGGGAACCGAAGAAGAATGCGGAGAACATCGCCGAACTGTTCCAGCTGTGGGAAGACGGCAAAATCTCGCCGCTGGTCAGCGAGACCTACCCGCTGGAACGTGCGGGCGAGGCAATTGCCAAGCTGGAAAGCCGCGGCGCGATCGGCAAGCTTGTCGTGACCATGTGACAACAGGCGGCGGTCCGGCTAATTTCCCCCGCCTGGGCACCGACGCTTGCGGCTGGACGCTTGTCGGCTTACGTCCTTCACGAATATTCAAATGGCCCAACCGGAGGCATCTATGACCAATTTCAAGGACCGTGAGCGCGGCGAGGAAGCGAAGTTCGCGCATGACGAGGAAAGCGCCTTCAAGATCGCGGCGCGCCGCAACCGGCTGCTCGGGCACTGGGCGGCGGAAAAGATGGGCCTGACCCCCGAAGAAACCGAAGCCTATGCCAAGGCCGTGGTGCAGGCCGATTTCGAAGAAGCGGGCGACGAAGACGTGATCCGCAAGCTGCTCGGCGATCTGACCAGCAGCGGGGTCGATATCGACGAAGCCGGAATCCGCACCGCGCTGGAAGAACGCGAAGTCGAAGCGCGGCGCCAGTTGATGAGCGAATCCTAACCCCATGCCCATGTCCGGTTCCGAAATCGAAGGCATGATCCTGGCCGCCCTGCCCGATGCGACCATCGAGATGACCGATCTGGCAGGTGACGGCGATCATTGGGCCGCCAAGGTCACCTCCGCCAGCTTCGCCGGGATGAGCCGCGTCCAGCAGCACAAGCTGGTCTATGGCGCGCTCCAGGGCAAGATGGGCGGCGTGCTCCACGCCTTGCAACTGACGACCGCGGTTCCCAACTAATCCCTTATCAGCGCCGCGCCGGCCCAACAGTCAGATCTAGGTACACGAACATGTCCGATACCAACGAACGCATTTCCGAAATCGTCAACGCCAACGATGTCGTCCTGTTCATGAAAGGCACACCGCTGTTCCCGCAATGCGGATTTTCCAGCAAGGCGATCGCCATCCTCGACCATTGCGGTGTCGCTTACGACAGCGTCGATGTGCTGCAGGACATGGAAGTCCGCCAGGGCATCAAGGCCTATTCCGACTGGCCGACCATTCCCCAGCTCTATGTCAAAGGCGAATTCGTCGGCGGCAGCGACATCATGATGGAAATGTTCGAAGCGGGTGAACTTCAGCAGCTGCTGGAAGAAAAGAAAGTCGCACCGGCCAGCTGAACCCGCAGAATTGATCGGCTTCGTTTCGAAGCGGCTTCGGGGAGGCGGGACCAGGAGACCAGGGTCCCGCCTCGATCGAAGATCATTTGGGGTACCGCTTAATATGCACGGTCCGTGCCAGTTTAATCGGACGGCTGTTTTCCTGCACTGTGATAGTTAAAATCAGCTTACCGCCCCCTGGATTGTAAAGTCCGCCGACACCTTCGCGGCAGGATTTTGCCGCTTGGCAAGTGCTGCCGATCCCGCCACACAGTCGGGCAATGTCCCAACCCGAAAATTCCGCCCGGCCCGACCGGATACCCGCTGCCACCGTCATCGTGTTCCGCAGCGCCGGCCCGGGCAAGCCGCCCGAATTGCTGATGGTCACGCGCTCGCGGAACATGGCCTTCGCCGGCGGTGCCGCGGTGTTCCCCGGCGGGCGGGTCGATCCGGCCGATTACGACCTCGCCGCCTCGCTCGCCTCCGCCCTGCCGGTGGAGGAAGCCGCCCACCGCGTCGCCGCGATCCGCGAGACGCTGGAGGAAACCGGCCTCGCCATCGGCATTTCCGGCCGCGTCGACGCCGCCATCGCCCGTGCCGCGCGCGCCCTGCTGCTGGAACACGGCACACTTGGCCCCGTGCTGGCGGCAATGGACTGGCAAATCGACCTCGATGCCGTGCTGCCGTTCGCCCGCTGGTTTCCCAAGAACGAACGGCTCCCCCGCCTGTTCGATACCAGGTTCTACCTCGCCGACCTCGGCACCGGCGCGGTCGATATCACCGTGGACGAGACGGAAAACACCCGCCTCTACTGGATAGCCGCACACGACGCGCTCGCAGCGGCGGAGCGCGGCGAGCTCAGCGTCATCTTCCCCACCCGCCGCAATCTGGAACGGCTGGCCCAATTCCCCGACTTCGCCGCCGCCGCCCAGGATTGCGCCCGCTTCCCGGTCCGGACCATCGTCCCGAGGATCGCCGAGGAGCACGGCCAGCGCTGGCTGTGCATCCCGGAAGACGCCGGATACCCCGTCACCCGCGAACCGCTGGGCGATGTCCTGCGGGGATGAAGGCAGTGACCAGGGTTACAAAGGTGACACATCCAACATTTGCTGTCCGCCGCCAGAAAGCCCGTATTCCTGCGGGTTTGAGGGGTGAAGGGTGACAGTTTCGCCCCGGGAGAAAATTAAAATCCTGTAACGCCGCCCTATGCGAAAACTTCCTGCACCGCTCCGCCGGGGCGACATGCGCGGCCAAGGCAAGCCACGCCTGCCGATCGCCCGATATTCACATGTCAAAGAGCCTGCAATTCGCGGGGCAGCGATAACAGGCCGCAGGGATGTAGGAAAATTCTTCAGATGGCGGAGGAGTGGGTGCAGTTTAGTATACTGTCCCCGGAATACACAGATGGCGGAGGAGTGGGTGCAGTTTAGTATACTGTCCCCGGAATACGTGACATATCGCTTACTCGAATTTTGTCCCGACCGATCCGCTTTAACGGAGGCAAACCTTAAACATGCTTCTTAGACCGGATTAAACTCGGCATCACCGCTGAAAGCAGAACTCGGGAACGCCCGACACGTAACTGATTTATTCAAAACTCGTTCCAAGAATGTAGTCAAGTCACATTCAAATTGCTCATAGTCGGGGCTGCGAGCCTCGTTGACCACTACGGTCCATTCGGGCGCATTGCCGCTTGTAAGCCAATGAATGACGTCTCCATTGTCGGTTATTGCGACCGGTAAAAGGCCGCCTAGAGTCGGATAAAGCTCGAATGGATTCTTCTCGTCAAAATCATCGTGCAATTCGCGAAGAGCCTCCAACTGCCTTTTCGATTGCTCCAACAGATTCAGTGCAGGCCTGCTAGAAAACGGATTCAAAACCGAGAGAAAGTGGTCGATCGTTCCGCTTCCGTAAGATCGGATGAACTCTTTAAAATCGTCCGGCAATTTCGATCCGATGGCATCTTCAACATCCAACCAAGATCCACCTGTTTCAACGGGATTCGCCGGTGGCGGCATGATTCTCGAAAGGGAGGCAAATGTCATATCGTTTAACGCCCAGGAGGATTGAGGATCGTGACATTGAGATCGAAGCCGCCCGATCCCCTTCCGCTAAGCGTTACACCACGAGGTACCAAATTTGAACCGTTGTAGATTGGCGTGGACGAATACCGTACAGTCTGCCCGCCTTCAACGGCACCTCGGACTTGGTTCTCAAACCCGCGCATGAACGGACTGTTGGCGGGATTCTGTTGCAACGTAACGAGGTTCTCAGCTAGGTCGCCGGAGCCACCGAGCTGGCGGCCCAGCAGATGCCCCCGAGCTTCGTTGAAGAGCGTTCCGTTCCCACTCCAGCCGGGCGGAATGAAAAATTCCGGGGACAGTATACTTAATTGCCATGCCCCGCCTCCATGCGCGGTTTCGTGCCTCGCCTGAAAGGCCTCAGATGTTGGCCGATGAATTCCGGTTACAGTTTACTTAATTCAAGGTCGTTGTGAGTGTTCTCTCGCAGGAAATTGCCCGACTTCGTTTGCTGTGCCTCGGGAATTTCCGTGTTATCCTTACCGGTATGCTGGTATCTAGCCGTCTTTTCAATTACGAATTAAGTAAACTGTCCCCGAAATCAAGTAAACTGTCCCCGAAATTCCCAATTATCATCACACGCATTGCCATTCTCCTTCCAGTGAAAAGTTAGTCTTGATCTGGAACTGCGAGCGGGAAAAGGTGGCGATACGGGCGTGCTTCATCGACGCAGCGTGCCACCGATGGCCGGGCGAGCAGGCGCGCGCGATAGGCTTTAAGCTCGGTCAATTCCTCGGGGATAGGGTGGACCCAGTTGGCGTAGAACAGCGACGGCGCCGCAGCACAGTCCGCGAGCGTAAAGGCTTCGCCCGCTGCCCAGGTCTGTCCGGCGAGATGCGCATTCAGCCACGGGTAGACGAGATCAAGCGCGGTTCGTGCACGATCAATTCGCCTGGGATCGGCTTCATCCGTCAAGTGGGGCAAGTGTTCGCTCACGATCGCCTGCACATTTGCCATGACATGATTGTCAAATATCCGGTCAAACATCCGTACCGTTCGGGCCGCACCGCGACCATCGGGGATCAGTGCAGGTGCGATATGCTCAACGATGATGCTTGCCTCGATGATTGGCTCGCCGTCATCGAGCAGCACCGGAAATTTCCCCATCGCCCACGCCGCTTTGAGCGCAGCAAAATTCTCGGGATACTCAGGTCCAAGCATGCGGAATTCAAACACTGTATCCGTTTCATAGAAGGCAATAAGGGCCTTCCAGGTATAGGATGAAAAGGGATGTCCGAATAACTCAAGCGCCATGGTCAGCCTCCTTTGACCGCCGCCTCTATCGCGGCTTCTGCCGGGCGGGCGGCCATTCGGATCGGCTTGGCGACTGCGCGGAACCGTTCCTTATATTGCGGGTGTTCAGTGCCCATCATCCGGTCCCACCAGGTAAAATAGAGCCCGTAATTGTAATTTCCCGCGCTGTGATGAAGGTCGTGGTGGGTCGTGGTGTTCCACCAACCGACCCATTTGTTGTCCACCCAGCCAGCGGGATATAATTCGACGCCGGCATGGCCGATCACATTGCGGAAGATCATGTGCCACAGGAATATGAACACCGAGAGGCCCATGTACTCGGCGCCAAGCGTGCTTGCTGCGAGCAGGAAAAGCGGAACGAATGCCGCTTCGGCAACGGCTTCCCAAGTGGAAAAACTGTATGCGGCCCATGGGGTGGGCGTGCGCGATTTGTGGTGATGCAGGTGCGTTGCACGAAACAGGCGCTTGTGGTGCAGGCCGCGGTGCATCCAGTAGAAATACGCGTCATGGGCGATTATCATCACGACGGTCTGGACCGCGAAAATTCCCCAGGAGAATGTCTCGGTGAATCGCACCAGACCGAATTCCTTCATCACCACAGTGCTGATTGTGGTTACACCGAAGACGAATACGGTGCGCAGCGAGGAGGAAAACTCCCGCACGTAGTCGCCTGTGACTGCTCGGCGCTGCTGGATCCGGCGATTGTTTGCCCACCCCTTTGCTGCCCACAGGCTGACCGAAATCAGGCCGGCAGCGATCAGATATCGGCCGAGATCGAAGGTGAACACATTGATGAAGTGCTGTCCTATTGAGTCGATTATTCTGATAAGAGTGCTGTCGGTCATCGGGTCTGCTCCATCACTGGTAATGCAGCGTGCATGAAGCATATCCGAAAATCATTCTCCGCAATGCTGAAAAAACCCGGGCAATTTCGAAAATAGCTGCAATTTTTCATTTTTGACCGATGGCGGAGCGGCGGAAATCGGTTGGAGTGGTGCCGGTTTCACTGCGAAATGCGCGGTTGAAGGTGGGGAGCGAATTATAGCCCAGATCCATCGCAATGCTTAGCACTGGCAAATCGACCTGGTCCCGGTCCGCCAATACTCTCTGCGCTTCGTCGACCCGGTGGCGATTGAGATAGGTGGCGAAATTACGCTCCCCCAACCGCTGGTTGATCAGCGAGCGGAGCCGGTGTTCGGGCGTCCCCAAATGATGGGCAAGGCCAGCAATTGTGAGGCCGGGAGTGCGATAGTAGCCTGCCGCCATCGCTGCCTCCAACCGGTCCTTCAGCACCAGCTCGCTGGGAGTCAGATCGGGCGCGGCGGCGGGCTGGCCGCGTTCCGTTTCCACTAACAATTCGGGATCGGTCTGCAGCAGTGTGATTCCGGCGAGCAGGATCAGCAGGAATATCAATGCGCCATTGGCAATCTGGACGATGGGATAGGTGACGGACGGCCCCATCAACAATTCGAAGATCAGCACCCCGCCCGCTTGCAGGCCCACCAGCACAGGCAGCCACAATCGGATCATCCGGCGCCGTTCTACCAGATCGTCGTCACGGCCTGTCCAGGCGGTGCGGAACAAATCGGCAATCAGGATCAGCGATGCAATGTGGACGCCGTAAAATCCGGCCCGCCAGAAATCTCCAGCCCAATGGGCAATTGCCCAGCACACCGTGTAAAACCCCGCAAACCCCGTTACGAACCGCATCGGCGGATCGCGCTCGATCAGGCGGCGAGCGAATAGCCAAGTCCAGAAGGGCGTGAGCAGCGAGAGATAATCGACCACCGGCCGGATCGGGCGCGCGATAAGGAAGCTGGTGGAAGATAGCGCGAGATACAGCGCGCCGCCCAGGATCATCCCGGCCAGTGGCAGCTTGAGTTCCCGCCGCACGCGTCCGGCGATCACCACCAACAGCAGCAACGCGCTGGCGCCGATTGCCATCAGCCGGATGACGGTTTCCAGATCGATCGGACCAGTTTCAGCCATATCGGTCCTCGTCATAACCGATCCCACGCACTCCGCCAGAAGTTTGCCGAGGCTGCGGAATTTCCGCTTTAGTCAGTTGCGCCCCGGAAATGCCATGGCGGGCGCTCACCGGCCGATTTTCAGACAGGGCCGACACGAAGCCGCATCCTCACGCTGCGGCCTTGCGCTGTTCGGGGCGGCTTGCGGGTATGCGCGGGGCGCTTGTCGAGGAGCTCTGGACTGACGATGGTGAGGAGTTAAGTAAACTGTCTCCAGAATTCCACATTGGTGCGCGCGAGCAGCACGACCTTATTACTGCTCGATTCAAGGTTGAAGTTGATAGAGGCGAGCAGTGCTCTCGCGTTTTCAGCTGCAGGACTGTTTGCAATCTCGCTCACAAAAATATGCTGCGTCTCAACGCCCAATATCCGGTTGCGGGGATCTTCAGTCATGCCGCGCCTCCTGCGATACGGCATTCTTGCAGGCGGAAGATGTCCTTCATTCCGATGTCGATTATGGCTTGCGCCAGCGGGTCACTCATGAAGATTTTGTTGTAGATAGCAGGCTCACACCAAATATCGGTTCCCTCCAAAGCGGCTAGAGAAAGAACAACATCGCCATCCTCAGACCAACTGTTAACCTCCCATTTCTGAAAACCTGTCCGATGATGAATCGAGAATTTGGTTACATTCCGGCTTTGCTCCGGCAGGATAGTGTTCTTCTGTGCTCCAAAATTGAGTAGGGAAAACTCGCCAGGATAGGGCGTTTCCAGATCGGCCTTGTAGATCGTGAATGGAATGAGTCCGCCATCACCAAGGTCGAAGTGCGAAAAGACTTCAGCGAGTTTGCCGCGAACTACGAGAAAACCGCCAGCGTAGAATATATCCCCAAGAAGTTTGAAGCGCTTCTCATTCCACACTGCGGCCGCTTCCGGCAGTTCCTCGCGTTGAAGTGCGAATCCCTGTCCAGCGCGCCGCATGTTCGCGTGAACATCATCTGGCGCAAGCGGGATGATGAATTCCGCAGGCTGCCAGTCATAACCATAATATTTAGTTCGAACCCCCGGCTTGTCGCCCAGTGCATGGTTGCTTTTGACGCTACTCATCCAAACCTTGCCGCTCATGCTGCAACACTCCTGTTGAACTTGTTCATTCTGTTGTCATTCGCCGCCCAAAGCTCGGCATAGCCTGACAGTCCTGACCCGCCGAACAGGTCCCTGAACAGATCGGCGCCATTGTCCCAATAGATCGCCCCGACTCCGCGCAGCGCCCTCATACCCTCACTCCCCCTTCACCCGCATCTTTTCCAGCACCTCGGGATCGACGCTGCGCGCCACGATCGGGTGGGGAATTAGTATGCTTAACTCTCATTACACTCGCCTTGTTTGGCTTCGAGCCACGCATTGCGAGGCGTAGTGTTCTCAACCCGCACCCTCAAGCTGCGGCTTTGCGCTGTTCGGGGCGGCTTGCGGATATGCGCGGGGCGGGGATCTTGCTGGCGAACCACACCTGCCGCCGCCCGTTGTCCTTGGCCTGATAGAGCGCCTCGTCCGCGGTGGCGAAGGCGTCTCCCAGATCGACCCTGCCACCTCGCGGCAGGATCGCCACCCCGATGCTGCAACTGATCTCGTGCACCTCCCCGCCCGGGCCCGCCTCGGCCCAGCGCAGCTTTTCGTGGCATAGCCGTTCGGCAAAGTCGCGGATGCGCGCCTCGCCCTCAAAGCGCGCGAGCAGCACGAATTCCTCCCCGCCGAAGCGTGCGACAAGGTCCTCGGCCCGGCAGGCATCGCGCAGCCTGCCCGCGAATTGCTGAAGTATCTCGTCGCCATGCGCATGGCCGAAACTGTCGTTGACCTGCTTGAAATGATCGATGTCGAGGATCATCAGCGCGTGCACGCCCTGCCTGCGGTCTGCCCTGGCGAAGATGCTGTCAAACCGGGTGATGAAAGCACGGCGGTTAGGGATGCCGGTCAATTCGTCGGTCTCCGCCAGATGCATCACCTGGTCGCGTTCCTGCTCGATCCTGTCACGCTCGCGGCGCAGCGATAGAGCGCACAGCGCCACCACGACGCTGGTGGTGAACGCCTCGATCAGCACCGCGATATAAAAGCCGAGATCGACGATCGGCAGATCGGCAATCACGCCGTTGGCGCGCAGCACCCGGCTGACCGCGACCAGCCCCACACCCGCCAGCCCCAGCAGTTGCAGCATCGCCATCCGGTCGCCCTTGATCGCGTTGCGCACCAGCACGGAAATGGCAGTGAGCACCATCGCACCGAAGGCGGTGTGGATGATCTGCGCGCCCACAAACGGTAGCCACGGCGATGCCAGTATGATTGTGAAAGTAACCGCGCAGCAACCGAAGCCGGCAATATGGAGCGCGCGCAGCCATGCCGCCCCCATCAGCTCGCGGCTGCACAGTCTTCCGATCAGCAGGCAGGCCGACATGGCCACCCAGCCGAGCGCAAGATAGACAGTGATCGAGCGCTGCACCATCGTCGCCTGCGGAAACAGATCGAAGATGATCCCCGACCAGGCGATGTGATTGGCGATCAGCCCCGTCACCATCATCGTGTGGAACAGGATGAACCTTTCGCGCAGCGCGAGGAAGAACACACCGTTGAGCAGCAGCGGGGCGAACAGCAGGCCCATCACCAGCGCGCTGGTTATGCGGCCACTGTGGTGGAGCGCGATGTCGTGCGCCCGCTCGGCCAGCTCGATGTCGTACCAATTGGTCGGATCGAAGGGGTTGTCCACCTTGATCAGGATGGTTTCAGGGCGAACTCCGGCCTCGTCCATATAGGGCAGCGAGACGGCATAGGGCGCCCGCCACCGCGCGGTCTGGTCGGCCAGCGAATGATCGGTGGTAATCAGCCGCCCGTCGGCAAATTGCCGGGTCAGCGTGAAGGCACCGTGGCGCGAAGTGCGCACGCGCAGCACCGGATCGCCCAGCCCTTCATCCGCCTCGCCGATATCGGCCAGCAGCCACAGCGTATAGGTGGCCTTCGCCATCTTGTCGGGGCCGCAATCGAACTGCGCGCGGCGTTGCAGGATTTGCGCAGGGGATACCTCGTCCGCGCCCGCGAGGGTGCATAATTGCGGGCCGAGAATTCGCAGCTTGGGGGCGTTGGCGGCGTTGGTGGCGTGGGCAGGTGCCATGCCGATAACGGCAAGCACGAGCCACAGGCCGACCCATCTAACGATCCCCAACAAACGCGCGCCCCCTTGAACCAAGGGAGGGATACCTAGAGAGCGTTAAGAAACCTTATTAATTCAAGGGTCGGTTAATTCTCGGGACATGAATTCTCGGAATTCCGGGAAGAATTTCGGAGACAGCATAGTAAATCGATGCGCGTGAGGTGCACCAGGGCAAGTCGCGAGGCTGAGGTGAGTTCAATTAAGTACACTGTCTCCAGAATTCTGGAGACATTGCCCGGCCCTCTCTGAGTTCTTTGTCAATAATGCATCAGAAGCGGAACGACAGGCCCGCGTGAAAAGCGCCGTTCTTGAGGCTGACGCCACTTCCTAAGCCGGCATCCCCGTAGTCCGAAATTACATATTCGGCCCGAAGAGATGTTTTTGGGCCAATCATTGTATCTAGACCCGCGCCGTACTGAATTGCATCTTCATTCGAGCTGTCAGTAAAGACATCTACTGAATCATCGATCGTTCCTTTGAAGCGAGTGTTGACCCAGCCCAGTCGAGCATAAACAGCAGAGCTGTTAGAAACCTTCACCCCAGCGCGGGCCGCAACGCCATAGGATTCACGCGCCTGAATCTTTGCACTGTAGGTATCAACTCCATCGCTCAGCGAAGCGGAAATGGAGGCTCCACTGTAACCGCCGAATGCCTCTAAAGCGCCGAATCCACCGTTAAAGGGCACTTGATAACCAGCGTAGATTTTACCTGTCGCGCCGTTGCCGCTTAACCCGTCGAAACTTGCTGTCGTACCGGCTAAGCTTGGATCAAAAATGCCTAGATCGCCCTCGGCGTTCAATTCATAGTTATCAACTCCACCCTCGACCCCGACATACAAAACGGCATCACTTTGCGCATGTCCAATTGAAGGTAATAGCAGCGCAATCGGCGCCAGGATTACAGCATTTTTCATGAATTTCCCCCCCATCTATTGAGCTCCATACTCTTGAAGCCCAGATGGAGAAAATATGCCTAGGAATTTCGCTGTAAACTAAGTTTCTGACCTTTAAGGCTATTCTCTGTGAGGTGTGTCAATTGAGTCACGCTGATACTGAACTCCAGGGACAGTATACTTAATCGCCCTTCCCCGCCTCCTTGCGCGGTTTCGGGCCTCGCTGACAGGCCTGTCGCCGGAATTGGGGTGTTGAGGAGTTGGCTCTCATCTTCGTTCCCTCGTCACTACGGCGAGAGCCAACTCCTCCTTCAAT